>JBJYWZ010000124.1:0-73051 GCA_046259725.1 Promineifilaceae bacterium (SeqCode)
TCAATAATCTGGTCCGCCCAGGACAGCACCACCTTTTGATCCAGCTTCTGCCCCCGTTCACGGCTGCCTCTGAGTACCTGGCTGAGGTCGTCTCCCGGCACGTAGTCCATCACCAGATACTCATTCCCGCCTTCGGTAAAGTAATCGGAGACTTTAGGCAGATTGGGATGATCCAATTGAGCCAGTATGCTGGCTTCCTGCAGGAATTGTTCGCGTGCCTGCGCCCGTCCTTCGGCCGTAGCCAGAGGGTCAGGGCGGACTTCTTTGATGGCGCACAGCCGGCCGGGCAGGCGCAGATCCTCTGCCCGGTAAACGTTACCCATGCCCCCCTGACCAACAATGTTGGTCAGTCGGTAACGTTCGCGTAAAATAGTACCACTTTCAAATGCTGCAATCATCGCTAGGGGATTATATCAAATTGGTCGTAAGCTGCGCCCTTTCTAAATCACTCCCTAGCTCTGCTAATCGTTTGGCGGCTTTCATATTGGATAAGGAGCAACAATGGAAGAGCAACCAGTCATACTGATGCGTGAAGGAGAATTGGCCGGACAACAGTGGGTTATTTCTGGAGACCAATTTTTGATCGGCCGTGGCGCTGATTGCGATCTCGTTTTGCCGGAGCGGCAGGTGTCGCGGCATCATGCCAAGATATTGCGGCGTCCCGGCTATTTCGAACTCGAAGATCTGGGCAGCAAGAACGGCACACATCTGAACGGCCAGCGTGTAACGGAAAACGTGCGCCTTCAGGATGGGGACGAGATTCAAATCGCTCTCGCCGTCAAGATTGTCTTTATCGGGACAGGCGCAACGATGCCGCTTACATTTGAACCACCAAAACCGGAAAGGCTGCTTGAAATTGATGAAGCCGAACGCTCTGTCACTATCAATGGCCGGCGGCTCGATCCTCCGCTCTCGCTCGCACAATTCAGATTACTACAACTCCTCTATGATGCGAATGGAGCTGTCAGCAGCCGCGATGAAATTGTTGATGTAGTCTGGCCGGGCACAGAAGGTCTTGGCGTTTCAGAGCAGGCAATTGATGCGCTCGTGCGCCGCCTTCGCGACCGCCTGGCCGAAATTGATGATTTCAATTTCGTTGTCACGGTTCGCGGTCACGGTTTTCGCCTGGATAATCCCATAAGCGCCTGACAAGCAAGAAAGTCGCCAACTTATTCTGCCCACTTCCCAGTATAGAAGCGGTGAATTGTCTTTGTTGGCAACTTGCTTACCTGGTCTTTTCAGTTCGTTTTCTATTCTTCCAGTTTCTCAAGCAGCAGACGTTTCACAGCAGAAAGACGGTCCAGCAGTTCTTGCTGACCGGTTGACTGCGCCTGATCCTGCAGCGCGTCGATCACGGCCACCAGATCAGGCGAGAGCAAGCCAAGGTTGTCATCGGCGACCTGTTCCATCTCTTCGGCCGTTTCGGCGCGTACCAGCTTGTTTAAGAAGCGCACTTCTGGCGGCGTCTGGCTCTCGGCCTCTTCCACCAGCAGGTCGCGCAAAGAATTCAGCTTCTCGAGACGTGCGGCGTCATTCGTTTCCTGGGCACGAGCGATCTCGGCAGCGAGGACGTACATAAACGCGTCATCAAGACTTTCCATATTTGCGTTCAGAGCTAGTTTAATATCCTCAGCAGAAAGGATCGCTTCCAGCGTCTCCTGCGCCGCGCCCAATACCTGGCGTGTCTGCTCCTGTGCGTCTTCCTGCATTTCGAGCAGATCTGTGCGCATCATAGAAAGACGCTCCACGGCCTCCTCATTGCCGGCCAACTGCTGGCGTTCGATCTCATTCGTCAGACCGGTGAAGAACTCATAAGACATCGCCGGCAGTCCAACCTGTGCCAGCGCGGCAACGATCTCCGGATCTTGCTGATTCTTCAAGATATGTTCAAGTAAGATAGCCGGCGTCAGTCCATCGGCCGCTTTAGCGGCGCGATTGAGAGCGTGCAGGGCGATCTGCTGCTTCTCCAACCGGCGACCGACTTCAGTCTCTGTCATCAGCTTCGCCTGTAAATTGATCAAGGGCACAAGCTGCTTATTGTCATTCGTCTGCGAAGCGACCTCGATATACTGGCGTAGCATAGCGAAAAACACTTCGTCGATTTCGGAGGCGCGTTCTTTGAGCAGGTAGTCTGCGACATCTTTGTCGGCCGTGATAAGCGTATTCAACAGCTCGGCCTGCTTCTGCTGCCGTTCAATCATCTCTTTTGTGATCCCTTCCGTTTCCAGAACCTTCTCCAGGAAACTCTGCATGGTGAGCATCGTCATCGGCTGGAACATATAGTACCGGCGTTGTTCTGGGGGAGTGCTGTCGACCACCTCACGCGTAAGCTGGCCGATATATTTCTCGCGTTCCACCTGGTCAAGGTTCAATTCCTGCGGAACGTAAACCATGAACAACTCATTTTCAGGATCGTGGTACAACATGGCGCTGGCTAACTGCCCGGCCGTGCCGCATGATGGGCAAACCGCAACATTTAGCTGCCCACTCAACAACGCCGCCTTTAATTCTGGATTACGGCCGACGTCGATAACTTGATGGACCTCGGCGGTGTAGTTCGTGCCGCAGTTTGGACAGCTAATTTGTGTATACATATTTGTTCTCCTCGTTCAGGCACAACCGGCAATCGCGGTTTACCAACAAACCCGGTGGTGTCTTATTCATTTCTTTTAATATGTCGGGGGCGAGACGGGATCAAGCATCGTCGCCGGATCAAGTCCGATTTCCCTGCTACTCTATCGGCAGCGAAAATGTAAACGTTGTTCCCGGAGCACCGGGCGTGACTTCATTATTATTTTGGTACCAGATACGGCCGTTATGGGCCTCGATAATGGCCTTAGAAAGAAATAAACCCAGGCCGGTGCCCTCAGTCTTACGACTCAAGGCATTGTCGAGACGCGCAAACTTCTGGAAAATGCGCCCTTGCTCGTGCTGCGGAACACCGATGCCTTCGTCGCGAACAGAAACCGTAACATAATCTGGATGAACCTCGCCTTTAATAAGTATTTTACCGCCGTCCGGGGAATACTTAATTGCGTTGCTGACAAGGTTATTCAAAACCTGGGTCAGGCGTCGTTCATCGCCAATAATGGTAGGGAACTCCGGATCAAAATAGACTGAAATCTTGTGCTTGGCGGTCTGCTGGCCAAGGCGCCGCGCCACATCAGCAGCGACCTTCGGCAGGAAAACATCATCGCTGATTTCCAGTCGAAATGTACCGGCCTGCAGGCGGGATACTTCCAGGAGACTATCTATCAATTCCGTCAGATTGTCCGCTTCCTCTTCAATTACGGCCAGCGATTCGTCGACAACATCGGAAGACCACTGCGCGTCATCGCGGCGCAGCGTGCCCGCGTAGCCCTTGATGATTGAAACGGGCGTTTTTAGCTCGTGGCTTACTACTGAAATAAATGTTTTCTGCAGCTCTTCTTCTTCCCGGTAGCGGGTGAGATCCCTGACATCGGCGATGATATCCGTCATTGTGCCGTGGTCATCAAACATAGGGGCGTACGTGATGCCAAGTGTAATTGTCTCTCTGCTTTGTTTACAGCTTAACTTGTAACAAATCGCATCCCCTTCGACGTATAGATGCGAGGCTCCGGGAAGGGGCCAGCCGTCAGCCAATGCATCGTTCAGATCGAACTCCGTCTTCAGGGAGCGCCAGCGTATGACATCGTCATGATAGAGGCCAATTGCCTCATCAGCGGGCCAGCCTGTCATATTGGTCAATGCCCTATTGAACACGGTGATGCGCAAAGAAGGATCTAATATCATCACGCCGTCAGCGCTATATTCAAGAATCGCATCAAGGCGCTGTTTATCTTTCTTAATCTTATCGTACAGCCGCGCGTTGGTCACCGCGATGGCCGCCTGCTCCGCAAAACCGCGCAGCAATGATGCAGCATCGGGAACGAAATAGTAGTTGCCTGCCTGGAAGATGTAGATCACGCCGACGACGGTTCCACCACTGTTCATCGGCAGGCGAATGACCTGCGAGAAGCCGAGATCCGCCTGATCCGATACCAGGCGCAGCTTCTGCATCAGTTCAGGCAGCTCATCATTTTCTCCGGGCTCTATCTGGGGTAAATCTTGCAGCAGCGGCGCGAAATGATCGATCAGGTGCGCCGGTATACCGTAGACCGCGGCGACGCGTAGGGCACCGCCTTGATTGGGATCGGCCAGGGCAATGATGCCGGCCTTCCCGGAAACCAGTTCAACGGCCGATTGCAGAATCAGGCGCAGTAGATCAGCCAGATCCAATTCGGCCGTCATCGCCCGGCTGATGGCCAACAGATATTCTCTTTGTAGGACGCGAACGTCCACCAGGGCACGAGCCATGGAGGTCACCTATGCTTGTCAGACCTGTTGACTCACAAGCAGATTACACCGTATTTATAAATCGTTAACGCTATTGCTTTTGCATCTCATAGTATAAAGCAGAACCCTATAAGAAACGTTAGATTAAGGTTGCAGGCATTTAAAAGCAGTAAAAAACGGCCGATTCATGTCGAAAACGGCCGTTAATCAGTTAACTATTGAGCCAAATGGTTAAATCTCGACGTCTTTCGGATCAATCCCGGCGGCTTTTAGCGCCTTGTTGAAGGCAGACTTCGCCTTGGAATTGGCGATGCGCGCCTGCCGAATTTCATCCGGCGACATGTCATCCGTGATGGGCAGCAGCTCGGGAGGAGAAATGCCCAGCGAAGCAAAGTCGACAGCCCCGGATCCGGCGGCAGCAGACTCAGCCGCAGGTGCGGCAGGTGAAGCAGCCGAGGGTGGCGCGGCCGTCGCTGCGGGGGCAGCCGCCTGCGGCAAAACAACATTACCATCCGCATCAATCTCAACGGTCTTGGGATCGATGCCCGCAGCTTTTAATGCCTTGTTGAAAGCTGATTTGGCCTTGGAGTTGGCGACACGCGCCTTTCGCGTTTCGTCAGGGGACATGTCATCCGTTATTTCAATCATTTTCGGCGCTTCTATGCCGAGAGCTGCAGGAGCAGCCGCGGTGGCAGCCGTCGCCGCGGGCACAGCCGGAACAGCGGCGCCCTGCGGCAAAACAACCTGACCATCTGCATCAATCTCCACCGTTTTGGGATCGATGCCCGCGGCTTTTAGCGCCTTGTTGAAAGCCGACTTGGCCTTTGAGTTGGCAACACGCGCCTTACGCATTTCGTCAGGGGACATTTCGTCGGTGATCTCTATGAATTTCGGTGCTTCGATGCCCACAGCTGCCGGAGCAACCGCAGCGCCAGCCGTCGTGACGGTGGCCACTGCCGCGGGAGCACCCGCAGCTTTGGCCGCTTTCATCGCCGCAGATTTCGCCTTCGAATTGGCGATACGGGCCTTGCGCTTCTCGTCGTCCGGCATATCATCGGTGATCTCAATAACCGGGTAATCTTTTCCAGGAACCAGCTCAATTTTTCCCGCGGGCGCAGCAGCAGCCGGCGCCGCAACAGCAGTCGCTTCAGGAACGCCCCCGGCCGGAATACCGCTTTTGGCTCCATCCCAACCATGAAATTCGGCGATCTTCGACGCCGTCCATGGGTCGTAATCCAGCCCTTTGCTCGCTGATTTACCGCCCGGAGTTTCATTGTATCCAATGCGAGCGTTAGCCCCTCTCGGCAATGCTGCAGCTATCTTCGCGGCTTCTTTACGCGCCTCAGACACCTGCACATCTGGCGGAGCTTGTGTGTCAATCGCGAAGCCCATGGTCAAGGCCGGATTGTAGCCCCTATTTTTAAGTTCAATCGTCTCATTGCTATTGTTGACCGCAGTGTCCAGGCGGGTGAAAAGGAATGCCAGCAGCGCACCTACAATAAGCGTTAGCAGAATGACCAAGGAGCCTACAACAATCGTCATACTCTCTCTTCCTTACTTTGCCAAAATTCTTGGCAACTAATCGACATGATAGGGCAACAAATCCGGTCGCTGATTATACAGTTTGTGAAGACAATCTCAAAAAGCGGCACAGCGGCAAGCCTACCCTGATAGGCTCGACTCCAACGAGATCGTTTGCTCCGCTCTCTGTTACGAACCCTCCTGGAATCCAGGAAATGAAAAAGCCTCGATGCAACTATCGAGGCTTTTTTTATCGATGCCGAAGGTGGGATTCGAACCCACACGAGCGTAATGCCCACTACGCCCTGAACGTAGCGCGTCTGCCAGTTTCGCCACTTCGGCCAGTCGAAAAATTTTATCAGTTCAACAGCGCTTGTCAACCTCAGCACATACAAAACTCAGCCATATTCTTAACAAATCACAATGTCCGCGAAATAGGAGCTTGATCACACAAAATTAAAAAGCTGTTTACAAGATCTTAACCTTTTGCTGGTTTGTTGTTAACTATGATCTGGTCTACTTGTGATGGGTAAAATAGCAAGAAAATGATGCACGAAAAGCTATCTAAACTATGGACGTGCAGCGGAGGATACAATTTTGACATACAAACAAACCGTTGATTTTCACAATCATTCCCGTTTCAGCCCCGATGGGCACGATACGATGAAAGATATGTGTAAGCAGGCTATCGCCATCGGCCTGGAGTCGATTGCCTTTACCGAACATGTTGAATGGCAGCCAGGGCACAGGATTATGCCCGCTCCGGACGAATATTTCCAGGAAATTAAAGCGTGCCGCCAGCAATTCGGCCGTCTAGGGCTTATGGTTCTATCGGGTGTTGAGTTAGGCAATCCCCATGAATACAAGGATGAAGTCGAAGAACTATTGAAAAGGCATCAATTTGATGTCGTGATCGCCTCATTACACTGGTTAAATGGAGAAAACATTCAAATGGAGGCGTGCTTCCGGGGCCGCGATCCTATTGACGTGTATGCCGACTACTTCACGGCCCTGGGTGAGATGGCGGCTAACGTCGACGTGGACATCATCGCTCATTTCGATCGAATCTTGTGGCGCGGCGCCCTTATGGGCACGCCGCTAATACCCGGCCGTATTGAGTCGATCATTCGCGATGCCCTGTCAACCATTGCCTGGCGGGATTGTGCACTTGAGCTAAACACGCGTTATCTGCGAGCAGAACCGAATTGGCGGGGCGAACTTCTGCAAATGCTGCACTGGTTTCGTGAAGAAGGAGGAACGCGCGTTGTCATAGACTCTGACGCCCATGGAACGTGGCAGCTTGGGGCAAATTACGACACGGCCAGAACAATGTTAGATATAGTCGGCCTGAAACCGGTTGTTGACATACGGACGCCGGAACCTGTCTGGAAACGCCCGTAAGACATTTTTATGGAATGGGCCTGCAGTTCTCGCCGATTTTATGGCATTGAACAGACGGCCGTCATTGCGAGCGACCAGTAATGTCATGATTCGTGGGGGCAAATTATGAGAGAAATCCTGATCGCTGACCCGATTGCCAATTCAGCAGTTGCAGCTCTGCAATCACTGCCGGCGGATGTGACCTTCCGGCCGGACCTGACCGCCAGACAGCTCGCCGGTGCGATGTCTGATGTGTCAATATTGATTGTGCGCTCCACCAGTGTAGACGAGGCGGCTATCGATGCCGCGCCTTACCTGGAACTCATTGTGCGTGCAGGCGCAGGCATTAATTCGATTGACGTCAATGCAGCAACAAGAAAAGGTATCTACGTGGCCAACTGCCCTGGCAGGAACGCGGCGGCCGTAGCCGAACTAGTTATCGGCTTATTGCTCGCCCTGGACCGGCGCATCGTGGAGGCGACCAACGATCTACGAAACGGCCGTTGGAATAAGAGAAGTTATGCCTATGGTATGGGTCTTGCCGGGAACAAATTCGGCATTCTTGGGCTGGGCGCGACCGGACAGGCCGTCGCCAGGGCCGCTCGTGGCTTGGGCATGGAGGTCATCGCCTGGTCGAAAAGCCTCACCCCTCAAACGGCCGTCAGGTACGGAATCGGTTTTTGCGCCACGCCGGGAGAGTTAGCCCGCTGCGCCGATGTCGTTTCGATCCACCTGGCAGCCGACGCTTCTACGTATCACTTAATTGACCGCCGCTTTCTATCGCAAATGCGCGACGGCGCGTATCTGATCAACACCTCGCGCGGCGAAATCGTTGATACCGTAGCCCTGAAGGAGGCCATTCACCGCAAGAGTCTTCGGGTGGCGCTGGATGTTTTTGAGGATGAGCCGGCGCAGGATGGTCCATACTTCGCGGACCTCGACCTGGCACAAATGATCGTGGCGACACCACACCTGGCCGCCTCAACCAGGCAGGCTATGGAGGCGATTTCGCGCGAAGTGGTTCGTGTCATTGGCGCTTATATCGGCAACGGCGTGCCGCTTAATGTCATTAACGCGCCGGCAAGCAAGAGTGCCGTCGCCGCGGACGTATCGTTCGATTTCGTCTGAGAGGCTCGCTGCGACCTTAAGTGTTCTTCTGAATCCCGCTCATCTGCTATGCCAATTGTCGGGCATCTCGAGCCAACATTCCCGCGGCCTCCAGATCATCCAACTCCTGGCCCTTGGCATTGACCCACTGTATGGCGTAAATCTCACTCTGCCGGTCCAGCGCCTGCCAGAGGTCGTCATTGGCAATCCGCTGGCCGTCTCGCTTCGTCCAGTTGCGCTGTCGCCAGCCATGTATCCAGCGCGTCACCCCCTGGTAAACATAGTCGGATACTGTGAATATTTGAACGGCGCTGCCCGGCTGGACCAGCAACAGTCCGGAAATGACCGCCTGAAGTTCCATGCGGTTGTTGGTAGTCTGCGCTTCAGAACCCGAATTCTGTTCGCTTTCACCATCCTTAACAAGCACGGCGCCCCAGCCACCGGGACCGGGATTCCCCTTGCACGACCCACGTACATAAAGGCGCTGGACGTCTTCCGGCAGCCGATCGGGCGGAGTGATCTCCAGGCGTGCTTCTCGCGCAAGCATATCGACGCGCTCATTGAGCGGATCGCCGGCATGACCTTTAACCCAATACCAATTGATCTGGTGGCGCTGCGTCAAAGGCCAGAGACGCTGCCACAAATCGGCATTGGAGATGGGTTTGCCCGCCTTACTTTTCCAATCCCGTTCAGCCCAGCCTTCTATCCATTCCGTAATGCCCTTGCGCAAATATTCGGAATCGGTATGAAACTCCACTTCGCTCGGCCGCTTCAAGGCCTCAAGCGCCTTGATAGCTGCCGTCAGCTCCATGCGGTTGTTGGTTGTTGCCGGATTACTACCTGTCAAAACGCGTTCATGACGGCCGTAGCGCAGCACAACCGCCCATCCCCCGATCCCGGGGTTCGGATCCGAGCCTCCATCGCTGTAGATTACTACCGGTCCAGCCATACTCTGGTCAACATACACTCTATAAGCAAGGCACCGGTCGCCGGTGCCTTGCTGCTGTTATTAAATTCCGGCAGGTCGACTGCTGCGGCCTGATGAACAACCTACATAACGGGTTCGGCAGCCTGCTTGCCGATTGCCTCCATCATATCCTTAACCCGATAGTATTTAACGCGCGGGCGGCCTGTTTCCTCTCCATGCTTTACCTCAAGCGCGTCAAGCTTTTCCCAATCTTCAAAGGAGAAATAGTCAGGCTGGCGTTCTGCTATCATCTTCTGGGCATCGGCGATTCCAGGATGTTCCGGATGCAAAACACGGCCCGCTTCCAGATCTTCAAGCATCTTGTCAACTGTCTCCAGTGCGTCCGGCTTGTTTGTGCCAATCACGCCGCTCGGGCCACGCTTAATCCAGCCAGCCGTATACTCGCCCGTGACCGGTTTCTTCGTCTCAGGATCGATCACGCGTCCTTCTTCGTTCAGAATGACACCCCAGCTTTCGTTGAAAGGCACACCTGGCAGCGGAACGCCGCGATAGCCGATCGAGCGGAAAACGAGGCCTACTTCCAGGTCCTCAAAATGGTCGGTCGAACGTGACCTGAGCGTTCCAGCATCTGTGGCGTACAGCTCATTTCTCACCAGCTTCATGCCCTTTACACGCCCCTCTTCGTCGCCGTACATCTGAACGGGCGAAACGAGAAATCGTAAGGTGAGCTGCTTGGGCTTTCCTGTTGGCTCGTTGTCGGCATAGCTCTGCAGTAGTTCTACTTTGCGGGCGGTGCCTCTATCTGCACTGGATGCTAACTGCTCCTGGCTCAATTTATCCAGCTTCATCTCTTCCGGAAGGGTGAAAACGTCCGCTTCCTCGAGTTCGCCAACCTCCTTGATCTCCGGGGTCGTAAATTTGGCCTGGACGGGACCGCGGCGACCGATGACATAGACTTCTTTTACATTGCTGTTGCTCAAGGCTTCCAGCGCGTAATCGGCGATGTCGGTTTTTGCCATTTCCTCACGGCTCAAGCAAAGGATACGCGCCACGTCGATGGCCACATTGCCCACGCCGATAACGGCAACCTTTTCCTGGGAAAGATCAAATTCGAGATCGCAAAAGTCCGGATGCCCGTTATACCAGGCGACAAACTCCGTCGCCGGATGGTGGCCTTCAAGATCGGCGCCAGGAATGTTCAAATAATTATCTGTCTGCGCCCCAGTACAGAATACGATCATATGGTAATGGCTGCGCAAATCTTCCAGATCCAGATCGTGACCAAATCTCACATTGCCATAGTAGCGAAAGCGAGGGTTCTCGGCGATGCGTGTATAAAGTTTGGTGACCGACTTGATCTTTTGGTGGTCCGGAGCTACGCCGGCGCGCACCAGGCCGAATGGCGTGGGCAATTTATCGATCATATCGACTTCGACGACCACGTCATTGCGCTTGAACAGGTGTTCGGCCGTGTAAAAACCCGTGGGCCCGGCTCCAATAATCGCAACCCGTAATGGATTCTCCAACGTTCCAATTTCAGACATGAATACAGCTCCTTGAGAAAACGGCTCTTCTAGTGGGTTAAACAATATACCAAATTATGACCATAGCGCGCATTACACTCCGCTGAGCAATGACACCTTGTTTCGTTGCGACTCTCAGACACCCGATCTACCTGGGACCAGATCTAAGTATCATCGGCCATGACCATGGTTTCTAACGTATCAATTTGACCTCGAAATGCGTCACGCTGTGCTTTCAAGACGTCGCCAATCGATATCATCCCGATGACACGCAGGCCGTCGACTATCGGCAGATGCCGGAAGTGTCGTTCAGTCATTGTATGGGCGACACTCATCAGGTCATCGTTGGGCAGTCCAACGATGACATTTTTTGTCATGACATCAGCCACCTGCAGCGCAAACGGATCTTCTTCCTGTACGGCCCGGCGCACAATATCGCGCTCGGACAGGATACCGACCAGATCTTCTTCGTCATTCGTGACTACGAGCGCCCCAATATCATATTCCGCCAGCAGTTTCAAGGCCTCCGAAATACGCTGATGTGGGCGGATGGTAACAACATCGGATGATTTTGTAGCTAAGATGCGGCTCACATTCATAAATAAACTCTCCTTATCCGCCGCGGCCCAGCGCATCGCAGGCCGGACAACTTCCATCGGGCCTGACGATCGCGTATCCCGCCTGCGGATCGCCATTGGGATCATAATGGGTAAAATCAACATTAAAAATGATAAGCATGCGCACCTTTCCACTTGATTGGGCGAGCCTTACCGCCTCAGCCAACCACTGCGCATGCTCAGCGACGGTATTGTCGGCAGCCCATCCAAACTGCGGTGATATACCGGGGAATCCTTCGGGTGAAACGTAACCAAGTTCGGTAAAACAAACTTTCGTCGCCCCACCAAAAGCATTGTAATAGAGGTCCATCGTGGGGCGGAAGTACCAGCTATAGTGTGTGCCCGCCGGATGTCCGGAGGTTGCACTTGGGGATGTCGCACCTGAATTGTGGTGAACGCCGATGCAGTCCATATAGCGCGCCGCGCCGGCGGCCGCCATGCCGGCCACATAACGGCTGTCTGCCCAGGCATTGACTCCGTTGTCAAAACCCGTTGGGGCAAGCGCGCCTCCGATAACCAAGACATTTGGATTGGCGGACTTGATCGCGTTGTAGGCCGGTGCAAGCATATTACTCACATAGGACGTGGGATCGATTTCTCCCGCCGGCCATTCAAAGTCGATATTCTGTTCGTTCCATACTTCGATCGCGTCCGGACCAAGGGCGGCAACTCCGCCAAGAAAATCCACGTAAGCGTTGAAATCGATACCTCCCGGAGCTGGATAGGTATTCGCTCCCGGAATAGACAAGAGTATTTTGAATCCACTATTGTGTGCATCCGCAATCAGTCCGGCCACGGCTTCTGGAGAATCTCCCGGCGACCATTTATGCTGGCGCTTGACCCAGGTCATGCCGATATCATGCATCAGCTCACGATTGGCAAAGCTCTGCGTTTGCCCGCCGAGTTCGAATCCTCCACCGTAGGATGGCGCGGCCACCGGAGCGGCGGGAGCCGCTGCGGCTGCAGCGGGAGCAGCCGTCTGCACAGCCTCATTCTGCTGCGGTTCCGCTGCTGCCTGTACTTCCTCCGGTTCGGCTGCGGCCGTTCCACCCGGCACGTTTAACACCTGTCCCAGATTGATGATATAGGGCTCTTCAAGATCGTTTAGTGCTGCAATCACCAGGTAGTTTGTGCCAAACTTCTTAGCGATACCGGATACGCTGTCGCCTGCCTGTACACGATAAGTACCCGGTTCGGCCTGCGCGGCTTCAACCGGTGCGGGGGATTCCTGCGCAGCGCTTTCCTGCGCTGCCGGGGCTTCCACGGCAGCCTCGACGACAGGCGGCACTTCGCCTACTTCACTGGCTGACTCAACCAGATCGCCCGGGATGACCAGGACCTGGCCAATATTGATGATATAGGGCTCCTCCAGGTCATTGGCCGCGGCCAAGACAAGATAATTCGTGCCGAACCGGCTGGCGATCTTTGATAGGCTGTCGTCAGGCTGAACCGTATAAGTTGTATCTGCATAAGCGGTGGAAACAAACAGGGTCAAATAGAGTGTCACTATAAAAACCATAAACCAACGAGATGTTCTCATTCTTTGCCTCTTCCAGGTCAATTTGGTACTTATTTCAGATTATAATCGTTCGCCCTGTTCGTTCAAGGTCAAAAAAGCCAACACATCCTTATTAAGAAAGGACCACGCCGGCTGCGGCACAAGGATTTGACTATTTCGACCCTGTGCGGATGCTCCTGAAAACGCTCTTGATAAGATAGGGTACAAGATAAGGCAGATTCGTGCTATAAACCGCGGTGAAGGTGAAACTCTTAACATAGGCTCAATCGAGCCTGCCATGGAATTTAGTGTTTAATGATCTCGGATACCGCAGCAAGACTTAGAGAAAACATCCAGCGCGTCATTGTTGGCAAAGATGAAACAATCAATCTAGCCCTGATAGCCATGCTTTGCGAGGGACACCTGCTCCTTGAGGACGTACCCGGCACAGGCAAGACGACACTGGCTAAAACCATCGCGGCGTCATTAGGCTGTACATTCCGCCGCGTACAGTTTACGCCCGATTTGCTGCCCTCTGATTTAACCGGCATCTATTACTTTAACCAGAAAAGTCAGGAATTCGAGTTCCGTCCCGGACCACTCATGGCCCAGATATTGCTGGCCGATGAAATCAACCGGGCGACACCGCGCACGCAGTCTGCGCTGCTGGAGTCGATGCAGGAACGCCAGGTCACGGTCGATATCGCTACGCATGCCCTGCCGCGCCCATTTATGGTCATGGCCACGCAAAATCCAATTGAGCTTGAAGGAACGTTTCCTCTCCCGGAAGCGCAGCTGGACCGCTTTTTGATCAAACTTTCGATTGGTTATCCGGACGAATCCGGGGAAAACGATATCCTGCTGCGATTTGACCATGAAGACCCGCTGCAAACCCTGGAGCAGGTAGTCGAGCCTGAAGAAATCTTACAACTACAGGAAGAGGTAAGAAAGATCAAGGTCGAAGACAGTGTTCGCCACTATCTGGTCCATGTGTGCCGCGCCACACGTACCCATGGAGATATCGCTCTTGGCGCCAGCCCCAGAGCCACAATGGCCCTTTATCGGACCTGCCAGGCGCGCGCGGCGATCATGGGTCGCGCCTTTGTCATCCCCGACGACATCAAGATCATGGCGCCCTTTGTCATTACCCACCGGCTGGTGCTCAATCCCCAGACACGCCTGCGCGGTCGCACGGCCGAAGATGTCTTGCGCGAGGTTGTAGAGACCGTGGCCGTCCCCGTGGAAAGTACATGAGTGAGCAGAGGTCCGGAATTTACCTGGTTGGCCGCAGCGAGCTAAAGAAAGAACGCAAGGAAGCCCGCCGCCGCATCATGGAGGCCGCGGCAATTGGCGCCGAAATCGATAGTACAGACCTGGCGCGGTTGCGCGGCCTAACGGTTCGCGAGCGCGAAGATAGCATCCTCAGTGATGCCTGGGTCTTGATTGCGCTGGTCATGCTGGCTGCCGGTTTTTTAGACGGCCGCAATGCGGCGCTGCTTGCTTTGGGCGCGGTGATGTTGATTGTTCTGGGCGCGGGCAAGCTGTGGAAGAACATGTCCCTCGTTGGCGTCCTCTACCGTCGCAGCTTCAATCGCACCCATGTTTTCCCTGACGAAGCAGTTGACATGACGATCAGCGTATCGAACAACAAGCGTCTTCCCCTCACCTGGTTGCGATTTCAGGATACGCTACCCATCCCGCCTGAATCAAAGAATGTTATCGCGCGCATGCTCGGTGACACCAACGACGAATATGTTCTCGTAAACAGCTACTCGATGCATGCCTATGAGCAGGTAGATCGTAGCTTCAGGCTCCGCTTCCAGGGACGTGGCTTCTACAAATTTGGCCCGGTCATCTACCAGTCCGGAGATCTTTTTACCCTGTTCCGAATCGAACGCGAATACGCCTACCAGGACACAGTCGTCGTCTACCCAAGAATATACCCCCTTGACGAATTGGGGCTGCCTGCTAAAGAACCCTTTGGCGATCTTCGCATCCGGCGCAGTCTTTTTACCGACCCCATCGACACACGCGGTATTCGAGATTATCAGCCGCAGGATCGTTTTCGTGATGTGCATTGGAAAGCGACGGCTCGTAGAGGTGAACTACAGACAAGAATATTCGAACCCTCAACGGGCATGACCCTGGGCATATTCCTCAACGTGGCGACAATGCCCAGGCATTGGATGGGCTTTTTCCCGGAAGTGATGGAGCGGGCGGTCACTGTCGCCGCCTCCATCGCCAGCTATGGCGCGAATCTGGGCTGGGGAATAGGGCTCTACGCCAACGGTTCATTCCCCAACTCTGACCAACCAATACGTGTCCCCCCCGGACGTTCCACCAGTCAGCTCACCCACGTCCTGGAAGCGCTGGCCGCGGTGACTGAATTCGCGACCTCATCTATCGAGGGACTGATGCTCCGCGAGAGCCCCAGCCTACCATGGATTGCCACGATCGTATTGGTTACGGCCGTTGTGACTGACGAGACAATGGCCGCTTTGCTGCGCCTTAAGGAGGCCGGCCGGCGCATTGTATTGATCTCTCTGGCCGAGGACTCTCCGCCCGATAACCTGGGCTACTTGCTGACTTACCACATTCCGGCAGATGCTTTTCCCGAAGCGCCGGCCAAGGGGGCAGTTGACAATCAAGGCAAGCAGAATGGGGGCGGCATCCGCATTCGTGAGTCCAGATGAGCGAAACCGTTCTTACAATGGAGCCTGACGCGGCAGCAGCCCCCAGGTTCTGGCAGGTATGGGGACTGATCAAGCAGGAGCTGATTTTCCTTTGCTGGGCACTGATGGATGTGGCTATCATCGCTCCGTTTGCGATGTTCGTTATGAGCTGGGCGAGGTTCTGGGATGTCGGTCAGGCAACTCTGTGGCTGCTGCTGCTCATTCTCTTTCCCTTCAACCTCCAGCGCCTCCTCAGCGCATTGGGCATGCCCGAGAGGCGGCAGTGGCGCGTTCTGTTTGTGGTATTGGTGGTCACAATGCTGCTCTCATGGCGTGGCCTGCTTTATGCGCCGCGCCCGCTTACTGACATGACCTGGTTGGTCGAATTTATGGGACACCTTGGAGATCTGGGCGATCCGTTCTGGGGACGCGATCTGACTGTTTTCCTTTTTGTGCTTTTAGCCTGGTGGCGCGGCCTTCGCCTGTCCCAGGTAAAGCCGGACGTCTACCGCGTCGGATTCCGGCTGCGCGTCGGCGTATTACTGCTGGCGCCCCTCGCCTTCTTGCTGCACGAAAGCGGTCACTTATGGGGCGCTACGCCTTATGTGCTTCTCTATTTCCTCGCTGGACTTTCGGCCGTTTCGCTGTTGCGCGCCGAGCAAATAGAAAGAGAACAGTCCGGATTTGCCGCCGGCCTGACCCCGGGCTGGGTGCTGACGATTTTTATCACTACTCTTTTAGTTGTAATGACGGCCGGCCTATTCGCCGCTGTTGTCAGCGATGAGACAACAACTATCATTTCTGGCTATTTATCCCCATTATGGTTTGCAGTTCTGTTCACAATAGCCGTTTCCCTGTCAACCTTGCTCTATTTGCTCTCACCGCTGCTCTATTTGATTTCGTTATTGATCAACCTGCTGATAACTGTGCTGCAACAGATATTTTTCTTAGGAGGATCTGAACTGCCGGTAAACCTTACTCTATTTGAGAACACCGCCGAGACGGTAAATGATCTCATGACCGAGGGAGAGCCTTTGTATGATTTTGCGTTACCAGACCATGCGAACCAGGTTATTGCGGCGGTCGTCATGCTCAGCCTGGCCGCGCTCGTCACGTACTTTCTGAGCCGCTACTTTCGCCAGCCGTCAATGGCCTTACCATCCGGGTTAGATGCAGGTGGCTCAACAAGTGAAGAGCTTTCAGGCGCGCGTTTCAGAGATCGATTACTGGGTCGGCTTGGTCTGGCACGGCGCTGGCGAACGGCCGCTTCGATCCGCCGCATCTACAGGGATATGTGCCTGAAGGCCGAAATAGCAGGCTATCCCCGCAGTCCCGCAGAAACTCCTTACGAATATTTGGATACCCTATCTGCACTATGGCCAGATAACCTATCTGAAGCCTTACTTATTACAGATGCGTTCATTCGCGTGCGCTACGGCGAGGTGCCGGAGACAGAGGAAGAACTTCAGTCGATCAAAGTGGCCTGGCAGGAGCTTTCCAGCATCAGGCCGTCTGTCGAGCCGCCTTCGGTATTGCCTAAATAGGCGGAAGAAGGCGACGGCTATTCACAGGACCTGCAGCTTCGCTGGCGATGGCGGAAGCTCAGCCATAAACAGGTTTGACAGCGTATACAGCGGTATGCTATTATCGGCACGTTCCCATTATTGACCGGAGCGAATAGTTATATGCGAGAAATATGCGAAAGGCGCTTTCGCAGGAAATGTTTTATTTAGATTTTGTGGGGCACGTCACCCAAAGCGACGTGCCCCACTCTCTTTATAAATCGAGGGAAACAAGATGACAAAGTATGTTTTCTTTACCGGTGGTGTGCTTAGTTCCGTGGGCAAGGGCGTCACTGCCGCGGCTCTTGGACGGCTGCTGAAGGCGCGCGGATTCACGGTCATGGCCCAGAAACTCGATCCCTATATCAATGTCGATCCCGGCACTATGTCGCCATACCAGCATGGCGAAGTCTTCGTCACAGATGATGGCGCAGAAACGGATCTCGATCTGGGACATTACGAGCGCTTTATCGATATAAACTTGAACCAGGCATCGAATGTCACAACCGGCGGCGTCTACGCGGAAGTGATCGCCCGCGAACGGCGTGGAGATTATCTGGGCGGCACGATCCAGGTCATCCCCCATATCACCAATGAAATAAAGCGGCGCATCCAGCTTGTGGCAGAAAAAGACAATCCGGATGTTGTGCTGGTGGAAGTTGGCGGCACCGTCGGCGATATCGAAAGCCTCCCCTTCCTGGAAGCGCTTCGCCAGATGCGCTCCGACGTTGGTCCGCAGAACACGCTTTATGTGCATGTGACCTTCTTACCCTACGTCAGCGCCAGCAGAGAACTAAAGACCAAACCGACGCAGCACAGCGTTCGAGAATTACGCGGTATCGGTATCCAACCCGATGTGATTATCGCCCGCGCAGACCATCCCATTCCTCAGGAGCATGTCAAGAAGATATCGTTGTTCTGTGATGTGGCGGAACGGGCCGTCATACCGGCTGAAACGGCCGATATCCTTTACAACATTCCTCTTCTTCTGGCTGAGACCGGGCTGGATCAATACGTGGTCGAACGACTTAATCTTGAACCCAGATTGGAGCCCGATCTCTCCGGATGGGAGGTCATGATCAATGAGATCAGACGTGCGAAGCCGGATATTCGCATCGGCATTGTTGGTAAATATGTCGAGCTGCACGACGCTTACATGAGCGTGCGGGAAGCCCTATATCATGCGGGAGTCGCCAACAATAGAAACGTCTCCATTGAATGGATCCATTCCGGCGATCTGGAAAGAGGAAAAGGTTGGAAACAGTTCGAAGGACTTGACGGAATTGTTGTACCCGGCGGTTTTGGAGAACGAGGCGTGGAAGGCAAAATTAAAGCGGCTCGCTGGGCACGAGAGAACAAGATCCCCTACCTGGGACTCTGTCTGGGCATGCAGGTGATGTGTATCGAATTTGCCAGACATGTCCTACAAAGTGATGAACCAAACAGCACGGAATTTGACTCCCAGACAGAACACCCTGTGATCAGTCTCATGCCGGACCAACATGATCTGGCCGATATGGGCGGCACGATGCGCCTGGGGGCATATCCCTGCCGGCTAATACCGGGCACCATAGCAGCGGAAGCCTACGGGCAAGAGCTGATCTCCGAGCGACACCGCCACCGCTGGGAGTTTAATAACAGCTACCGTCAAGTTCTCGAACCGGCCGGGTTGGTCAACAGCGGGCTCTCGCCGGACGGCCGTCTGGTGGAAATCTCAGAATTGAAGGACCACCCATTTATGTTGGGCAGCCAGTTCCATCCCGAGTTCAAGAGCCGGCCCAACAAACCTCATCCCCTCTTCAGAGCCTTCATGAACGCGGCTGTCAAACACCAGGAAGAGCGGGAGGCAGAAGAGAGCAGTCTCGCCGAGCAAGTCAACGAGATGGAACTATAGTACAGACAGTCCGGCAGAAGGAAGACTATGCTGCCCCGCAGTGGCACAGGGTTTCCAACACCGCGTTTTCAGCAACCTGGTCGGCGACGAAGACATCGCCGATGTCACGCACCAGGATGAAACGCAAGCGTCCTGCCGCCCTCTTCTTGTCGCTGGCCATTGCTGCATAGATCTCTTCGGCCGCCCACTGCCCGGGAATACGCACCGGTAGAGAGGTGCGCTGCAAAAGGACCGCGATGCGCGGTTCGAGTCCCGGATCGCAATATCCCATTGCGGCCGAAAGATGCGCCGCAGCGACCATGCCCATGGCCACCGCCTCACCGTGGCGTACCGTATAACCGCTGACCTGCTCGACGGCATGGCCGAAAGTATGTCCTAAATTGAGCACCGCGCGACGTCCTTTTTCAAAGGGATCTTCTTCGACGATCTTCCGCTTTACCTCAACACTTCGACCTACGATTTCAGCCAGCAGGTCCACGCCAGCATCTTTGCCCGAGGTAAGTTTTTCCGCCTGGCTTTCTATCAGTTCGAATAAGTTGGCATCATCGATGATGCCGCTCTTTATTACTTCCGCCATACCGGATGAGAATTCCACATCCGGCAGCGTACGCAGCGTTTCCAGGTCAGCCAGCACAGCTTCGGGCTGCTTGAAAGAGCCGACAAGATTTTTACCCTCCGGTAAATCAACACCAGTTTTTGCACCGACACTGGCATCCACCATCGCCAGCAGGCTTGTCGGAGCCTGTACGAAATTAACCCCGCGCATGTAGGTTGCAGCGGCAAATCCGGCCACATCTCCCACCACGCCTCCCCCGAGGGCAATGACAGTCCCCTGCCTATCCAGCCCGGCAGCCAGCAGCTTACTGTAAAGCTCGTTGACGGTGGCCAGTGTTTTGAACTTTTCTCCTGCCGGCATGGTAATCACCAACCCATCAGATACCAGTTCCTGATAAAGCGGCCCGACATTGCTGTCCGTTATTACGGCCATGGGGCCGTCAATACCAACCAGATCGCGTAAATTCTCCAGCAGGCCGGAACCTATCAGAACATTGTAACGGCCGTGTGGGTATCTCACTTCGATGATATTTGCCTTCATTATGCGTTCTATCTCCCGCGCGACTTCTTCAACGCTCTTATCATCCGTATCAATCTGCGCGAACTGCCCGTATCCGGTGGCCCGTTCAGCCAAAAGTTCCTTTATCCGCGTCCGGGGATCAGCCACATCCAGCAACGGCCGTTTCCCTTCTTCGGTGCGCAAACGCTTAAGGATTTCGTCAGGGCTTGCCGTGAGGCAGAAGACCCTGCCGCTTGAACCCAATTGGCGCGCATTCTGCGGATCAAGCATCAGGCGGCCCCCGGTAGCGATGACGACCGATTTCTCACTTGCAAGCTGCGCAGAAACGGCCCTTTCGAGTTCGCGAAAAGTCGCTTCGCCCGCCGAACTAAAAATCTCAGCCACCGTCTTTCCGGCCTGCTCTTCAATCAGCGCGTCACTATCTACAAATCGATAGCCCAGCCGCCGGGCAAGGGCCTGGCCAACGGCCGATTTTCCGGTCCCCATAAAGCCGGTGAGAATGACATTTTTGCTGCTCATGGCGCGAATTATAAGGCCTGCTGCCGGCTAAGGCGATTCTGTGGATGCGATATTGCTTGGCGGATCCCGTGGCCATCAATAAACTTGGCGACATCATGTCTATAGAACCACGCTGGAACAGGCAGGCGACCACGCTGCTTCTCATTTTGATAGTGGCCGCTCTTCTACGCCTGAGTCTTCTGGGCAGCAAGAGCCTCTGGTTCGACGAGTCGTTCAGCGTCAGTTTCGCCAGGCTCGCGCCGCAGCAGATGTGGCAGCCCAATGCAGTGCGTCCGGAGACACACCCGCCGCTTTACTACCATGGGCTCCACTATTGGATGAGCTACTTTGGCGAGAGTGAATTTATGGTTCGCTTGCCCTCGGCCCTGATCTCTCTTATCAACGTGGCGCTCGTATACATCCTGGGCCGTCGCCTGGGCAACCATCGGACCGGGATTCTTGCGGCTGCCTTGCTGGCGCTTTCACCTCTGAACCTTTGGTACGCTCAGGAAGCGCGGATGTATGTGTTCATGACCACGATTCTGCTGCTCTCGGCGATTCTACTGACCTGGGACAGCTGGTTGGCTGTGCCGGCGCTGGTTGCCGTACTCGCCGTCGGGCTATATCTGGATTACACAATGCTGCCTCTATGGCTGCTGCTCAGCGCGGTGTGGGCCGTCATGTGGTGGCATCGAGGACACCGATTGCGACCGCTTCTCATCTGGCTCGTTTCATCCATCGCCGCCTGGCTCTTCTTTCTGCCCTGGCTCGCCAATTTCTACGATGTATTAGATACTTTTTCCACGGTTCATCTTTTTATCCGGCTTCAAGAGGCTGTCGGTCTGCCGTTCCTGAGGCCGTGGCAGTATCTCCTGGTAATGATTGCCGGCTCGCTGTGCCTGATTCCTGTTCTGGCCGTCCTTGCCGAACTACAGCAGCGCGAGAGCAGCCGAACGTGGGTATTTACAGCCGTCCTGCTTTCTTTTGCCGCGGCTACGATACTTTTTCCCATTCCAAGACTATTTGGCGTCAAGCGCATCCTGGTCCAGTTCTGGCCATTAATAATTGTTTGGGTAGCATGGATCCTGGATCAGATGGACGGACGACGGTCCTGGCCAACCAGAGGATTACTGGCGATTTCCCTGGCCGCAAGCCTGACCACGCTCCTCGCAGTCCCCAAGGATGATTGGCGCAGCGCCGTTAAATATATCAATGAGAACAAAGAAGTTGGCGAGGCGGCGCTGATTGATCCTTTTTACAACGCGACTGTCACTGGTTATTACGATCTTGATCTTCCTCGCAAAAAATTGGAGGCAAATTCAATTCAAGAACCAGACGTGACCGGTTTCTGGATTATTGCCGAGAGATTCCCGAATCAGGAAATCCCTACGTCACCAACGGAACAGATGCTGGATGAGCAGTTGGAGTTGGTAGAAGCGGTTCCGTTTTATCGACTGGAAGTTCGCCGCTATAACGCTAAGGCGCAATAGTCAGCTGGGCCACCAGGAGATCGAGAACAGTGCCTATGTCTGCACGGCCGATTTTCACGGCGACATCGATCTCCAGGAGGCGCCTGTAAATCTGTTCAAGCTCCTCCATCGTGAATCCTCGTGCCTGGATGTTTAACTTGCCGGCAACAAAATCAGGCAAGCGCAGTTCGCGGGCGATTAGTTGCGGGGCATAACCTTCATCTACCATCTCTTTAACCTGGATCAGGAGACGAAATTGGCGCACGAACATGGAGAACAGGTAGAAGGGATCCGCGCCTTCGTCCAATTTCTGCTGGTACAGCAGCGAGGCGCGCTTCTCATTGCGATTGCCAAGCGCATCCACCAGATCAAATATGCTGGCCTCTGCCACATAGGGAGACAGTAGCTCGACATCAGTGGGCTTAATGGTGTTCGGCGAGGCGTTCGCTTTGAAGGCAACAAGCTTCTCCAGCTCATTATCGAGGATATGCAGATCGTTGCCGACAAGCGTGGTCAACATGCGCACCGCTTCCGGTGAAATCTCACCCCCCTTTTCCTGCACACGCTGCTGGATCCAGCGATCGATTTTATTTCCTTCAGGAAGCGGGAACGGAAGCACTAGACCTTGATCGGGCTGATTGGCCAGAACAACAGCCGGATGCGTTTGCGGCAGGGTTTGTGATTCCAGGAAGATCAGGCGCGTTGTTTCGGGCACATCGGGAAGGAAATTTAGCAGCTCTTTGATATAGTCCTTGCCCGGTTTAGAAGTGAAGAGGTCATTGACGAGGACGATGCGTATGGGAGCCAGAAAAGGAACTGTTTCCGCGGCCTGGCGCAGCGAGGCAAGGGGAACCACACCACTGAACTGCGTCGTGTTCAGTTCCAGCATGGACGGATCGCCATAGCGGTCCAGCAGCTTCTGCAATTTTTCTTTTTTCGAGTGAGTATCTTCACCATGAAAGATGTAGTACATTCGGCGTCAGTTCTTCCGGCGAAAGTGACTCTCAACCGCGCGTTTCAATTCTATACGCTGCCGGCTGGTACTTATCCTGCCCACCGGCCAGCAGCAGATGAAAGAATCGGGTGATTATCGAGGGGCGCATTCGAATTACGCGCACAACTTCCAGGTCTCCGATACGGCCGTCCGTCGTGTATCGTTCCTGCAATTTCATACCCAATGGTCTGGACACAATGATCGCCAATACGGCCATCAGCACGGCCAATGGTCCGGTATTAAAAATGGTTACCAGTTTGTTGTTTGATGTGCCATTGCTGCGCAGCGAATCTACACCAAATACAAGCTGTACGGCCGCAGTAGACAGCGCAGCGGTTGTGACCAGGACAGTGCCGCAGTTAGGGTGCACAGCCAGATGATGTTCGCCACTGCGCAGCCGGTCACGGGCTTCCAGGACGGCCGCTTCAACCTGTTGGTCTGAAATATTGCCATATACATTGAGTGAAAATCCGCGGTGGTCGGAATTGCCTTGTGCGCTGAACCCCTTATACTTCTCGGTCAGCACATGGATAGTTGCGTGTTCAAGGCCGTGATTGCGGCGGATGTGGCTTATTGTTTCTTTAACCATGAAACTACTCCCAGGTGGATTATGAGCTTTATAGCACAGTTGCCGGATCAGGTCGAGTGGGTTTCCACAGAGGAGACGCAGGACAGCCGTAGCTGCCAGACCTGATTGATACAGTCAAAGTGTTTATAATTGCCCAAGCATGGAAACAACAGCTGCGGTCTGCCGCGCCACCTTCTCTATCATCATTCCTCATCTAAATGGCAAACAACATTTGCAGGAGTGTCTCGGGTCCCTACGCGGGCAGACCTTCACCGATTTTGAGGTCATCCTCGTTGACAACGGCTCCAGCGACGGCAGCCAGGAGTTTGTAAGAACCCACTTTCCTGAGGTCAGGCTGCTGGAATTGGGTGAGAATAGGGGCTTCACGGGAGCCTGCAACGCCGGTTACAACTTCGCTTTGGGCGACATTATTGTCTTGCTGAACAATGATACAATGACCGATGAACGGTGGTTGGAAAAACTGGCCGACGCCTTTCGGCGAGTTCCCGAGGCCGGCAGCGTAGCCAGTAAGATGCTGCTGTTTGACCAGCAAGACGTGATACACAGCGCAGGCGATTACTACCGCGTGGATGGTATTCCCGGCAATCGCGGCGTCTGGCAAAAGGACGCCCCGAAATACAATGAAGAAATGTTTGTCTTCAGCGCTTGCGGCGGCGCCGCCGCCTACAGAAGAGAATTGCTGCACGAAATCGGATTTCTCGATAATGATTTCTATTTCTCGTGCGAAGATGTCGATCTGGCCTGGCGCATCCATTTAGCCGGACACAAAGTACTTTATGCTCCGCAGGCCGTGATTTACCACAAGTTGAAGGCTTCTTCAGGCCCCGGCCCACTGAGCAGCTATTATGACGGCCGTAATTTTCTCTATATCATCTGGAAAAACTATCCTTTTTCATTGCTGCGCCGCCACTGGCCGGAGATCTTGCAGGCGCAGTTGGCGATCAGCCGCGATGCTTTGAAATCCTGGCGTGGCCAGGCCGCACGGGCACGCCTGCGCGGCCAACTGGCGGGTTTGTGGGGTATTTTCAAGATGCTTCGCAAGCGAAGCGAGATTCAGACGGCGCGCCGCATCGACGATCGAACATTAGAAGCGCTGTTCACTCCGGTTGACGAGACCCCATAGCACAGGTAATATCGAGAATTTGTGACTATGCAGTCTGCGGATACGGATACCTACTTGAGTGTTATTATTCCCGCCTTTAATGAGGAACGGAGAATCCTGGCAACTCTTGTCTCCATCCACGAATATCTTTCGCGTCAGCCTTATACCTGGGAAATCTTAGTCGTCCTCGATGGCCCGACTGATGGGACATTGGATCAGATTCGTGATTTCGCGACCGAACGGGTGAATATTCATTGGATTGACCGCAAAGAAAATCGGGGGAAAGGGTACACCGTGCGCGAAGGTATGCTGGCCGCCAAGGGCCAGATCCGGCTCTTCACAGATGCCGATAATTCCACAGATATCAGTCACTTTCAGCAAATGCAACCGCTGTTCGAGGAAGGATATGATATCGTCATCACCTCCCGAGACAGAAAGGATGCGCCGGGGGCGGGTCAGGCTGTGCCACAGCCGTCCATGAAGAGATTCCTGGGCAATGCAGGCAACCTGTTTATCCAGCTCGTTGCCGTTCCAGGCATCTGGGACACACAATGCGGTTTTAAAGCCTTCACAGCCGTGGCAGCGGAGCGCATCTTCAGTACGGCAAGGATTGATGGGTGGGGTTTTGATATCGAAGCGCTGGCCCTGGCCAGGCAGTTTGGGTACCGCATCGCCGTAATCCCCGCTCGTTGGATTGATCACGCCGAGACTCATGTCCGGACCTGGAACTATGTGACAACTCTTCTGGAAACGATCCACGTGCGTTGGAATCTCTGGAGCGGCGCTTACAAAACCGTTCCTGAAGATAACCCCGTGGTCACGTAGGCTGCGCCGTGGCTTCCCTGACGATTGAATCCGATATCGTTAACAGTTCCGGCCTTGCGGCCATCACTGGACTGGATGAGGCGGGACGCGGCGCTTTAGCCGGGCCGGTCGTTGCCGCGGCGGTGATTCTCCCGTTGAAGTCGCCCAGCCTGTTGGCGCGGCTTGTTGAAGTCAACGATTCCAAGCAGCTCTCTGCCAATAAGCGCACTGAACTATACGAAGTAATCCAGGAAGTAGCCGTCACCTTTGGCGTGGGTTCCAGATCGGCCCACTATATCGATAGTTACGGCATCATAGCAGCAACAAAACAGGCCATGCTGGATGCGCTTCAGGAGCTGCATCCACCCTCCGAGTATCTGCTCATAGACGGCCGTATTCGCCTGAAACAATCGCCGGTTCCGCAGCAAGCGATTATTCGCGGAGACAGCATCAGTCTGAGCATCGCTGCCGCTTCGATTTTAGCCAAGGTAACCCGAGATCGCATCATGATCGCCCTCGACAGCCGCTATCCTGAGTACGGATTCGCCAGCCACAAAGGATACGGCACGGAACGCCATCGCATCGTTTTGACCCAGCTTGGACCAACGCCTGAGCATCGCCTGACCTTCGCTCCCTTGAAGGCGACTCTGTTGTGATCGTCCCGTGGAAACAGCGACCTTCCGTTTTTACGCCGATCTCAACGACTTCCTGGCGCCGGAAAGGCGCCAGGTTTCCTTCGCTTACCCTGTATACGATGGTGACCAATCCGTCAAACATCTTATTGAGGCGCTGGGCATCCCGCACACGGAAGTCAGCCTCATACTGGTTGACGGCCGTGCTGTTGGCTTTAATCACATCGTGCAACGTGACCAATATATCAGCGTCTATCCCCCATTCACCAGGTTAGAACTGGCATCCGTTTTCCAGCTGCGGCCACCGCTTCCCGAGCCGATCAGGTTCCTTCTCGATAACCACCTGGGCCGGCTCGCCCGCTATCTACGTCTTCTTGGCTTCGATACGCTTTATTTCAGAAACCAGTTCGACGACGAGGCGCTTGCCGACCTTTCACATCAAACGCAGCGCGTTCTCCTCACACGCGATCGCGGCCTGTTGAAGCGCAGCCAGGTCATTTTTGGGTACTGTTTGCGTTCCGTAGACCCATATGAACAGTTGAAATCTGTTATTTTGCGTTTCGATCTTGCGCAAGAAATTGACTCCTGGAAGCGATGCCTGCGCTGCAACGGCATCCTGCAGCCGGTGGACAAGAAAGCGATTATCGATCGCCTGGAACCGAAAACCAAGCGCTATTTTGAAGCATTCTGGCAGTGCGGCGAGTGCGAACAAATCTACTGGCGCGGTTCCCATTTCAGCAAGCTGCAGCAGTTCATCGACGATATTCAGAGTGAATTCCACGATTCAACTTGACATATTACCCTGTTTTTGGTCATAATTATGTCTAGTTGTGGCCAACGTCGGCTGCCACGCCAGTGACGTTGCTCTGTACCGCTAGGTTTCAGTATCCCCGCCGGCCACAAGCGGTTTAATCATCAGGAGTAGTACCAAAATGATAAACGGCCGACCTGCTTTAGTGCTGCTGGTTGCCTGCTTCCTGCTGCTGGCTGTCATGGATACAGCCAATGCGCAGAAAGGAGACGGCGTCTTTGATCTGGCAGTTACTTCGATTGAGACACAACCATTTTCTGCAGGGATTGGAGATGAGACACATTATTTTGTCACACTGGAGAATCTAGACTCCACGCCAATCCCTCCAGACAAGAGACTTGATCTGATCCTGACCGTCACAAATGCACGAAGTAATGATGTGCTGGCTCAATGCCGCCAGCCGGTCAATGTTGGCTTGCTAGGCGGCGTCGATGCCCCGATGCGCATGGCCATCGAGAACTGTGATCTCATATTGACGCAGCCAGGCACACATATTGTTACTGCGCAGCTGGTGGGAGAAGGACAGGACCCGCAGAGCGATGCCTCCACTCAAATTTCTGGCGATCTGGACAGCGGCAACAACAGCGCAACGACGACAATTGTGCCCGTGATCGAAACCGGAGATGAAGGTTTGCCCACCGAGTTAACGCGCGTCTTTGCCGGGCTGGCGATTTTCTTTGCCGTGATGGCTCTCGTGGCGGTAGGGACCGAAGTGACCATCGACAGCCTTAAGGTGGCAATCGGCATGAAGCGCAAGGTTACCTCGACGGAAGCATTGGACCGCATGGAGAAGTACCTTCCCGGAGAATTAGGGGCGTTAAGCGTGACGGCCACCACTCGCGAACAATACAGACGCATGGTACGTGATCTGCGCAGCGCCCTCAGTGGGACGCTGGAAGGCGTCCAGGGCATTGTGGCCCTGCGAGAACAGCTTATGAACAGCGAGTTTGGCGATGCATTCAGACGCGCAGACTTAATCGGCCGTACACGCCGCGATCTGACAGAGCGAGAACTCTATAATTATAAAAAGAATTTGCAGGCTTATGTAACCAATATACTCAACACGCTGGAAACCCGGCTCAGCCTGTCGCCGGATGCCATCAGGCCGCTGAGGGATCAGGTAGCACAGGAAATAAGTCTGTTTGACGGCGCCAATCCCGCCGAGTTTCAGCAGGAGATATTCATTGACTTGCAGGATCCGCATTTCTGGTCCACGCAAATCGTCGACGGATGGTTGAGCAGCAAACAAGATTCGGTATTGACCCAGAACAGCGCGAACCTCATCGATGAATTCAACAGTGAGGTACAGCCCCTGCTTCTGGGTGTCGGGTTTACGCCGGACTCAATCGAAGCGCTGAAATTGGAAATTGTCGCCAGGATGGGCGTTGTGATTGCCGGGGTATCACAGGCCACCGATACTTTTCTTGACAGTGTGCGCAATATTCTCGACGCTGTGGAACTCCGCCGCTACGATACACAAAGCCCATCACGCAAAGTCTGGCGCAAGCTGCGCGGCTGGCGTGGTGGCACTTTCCCGCCGACCAGACTGCGCGCGACCATTATGCCCGCCATTTATCTGGCACTTTTCCTTCTCTACCTCACCTGGCTGAAGCATGTAACCGATGCACCTCTCTTCAACGGCCTGTTGGAACGTACTTTAACCGAAAACAACGGATTTCCCGTTTCCTGGTTTTTGCTGTTTTTTATCATCTCGCTGGCTGGCGTATTAATCCTTTACTTTGCGCGCCGCAGCATCGGCGCAAATGGCTCACTATGGTTCATTGGACTCTATGGTGCTTCGGCGCTGTCGCTGCTGACCGGTCTCCTCCTTACGTTCCTACTCTGGGTGCTGCAGCCGCTCAGCGCAAATCGCGTTTCCGGCGAGCTGAAGTTCTTCGAGTGGACACAGCCCTGGTGGTCCTGGTTGGTGCTTTTCTCGCTCATACTCCTCATATTGCTGATGGCCGTCAGCCTGATTGCGAGATACGTTTATAACAGGCTCGTCAGAACCGCGATCAGAGACGGCCGGATGGGTCAAAGTGACAGTGCTGTGAACGCGCTGGAAAACGCCACGGTCATCCACTGTATCGAGACACTCTGGAATCTGATGCGCCAGGGATTCGACATAGCGCATGTCGATCCGGAGAGATTTGACAAGCCTGACACCGTATCGGATTACGAAGAAGGCGTATACAAAACTGAGGGCGAGGCCTTCATGTTCTCAAAGGAAACGGCCGCAAAATTTATTATGCAGCGCACCGACCAGCAGCGCGATGAAGAGACATCCCGGCTGCGTATTTTGCGCGTTTTGTCGATCGCGGTCGGCCTGGTAATCGCCTATGCCCTGCAGATCGATGTGCTCAGCCTGCTGGGTGAGGCGTTTCCCGATGTCCTGAACCAATTGAATTGGACCATTGTTAGCGGTGAAACAATGCACGCCTGGCGAAGCTGGCTGCCCCCTGACAAAGCCATCACGGTAGGCATCATATTAACCGGCTTCGCCGCCAGCGCCGGTTCCGCATTCTGGCACGACAGATTGGATCAACTGCAAGCATCGAAGAAAGGAGCGCAGGCAGCAGCGCAGTTCTTGGGACAGGCTGCCCAGCTTATGGACTCGACTAAACGTGACGGTTAAGAGAATTTAGTTTCCCGGAAACAATCCGACGATACCGTGCAAGAGATTGGTTTCCGGGAAACTCGCTTAAGTTTTACTCCACTTGCTCGCGTAGCATCTCGATCTGTTTGTTCAACTGATCAATCTCATCCTGACGCCGGCTAATGACCTGCTCCAGTTCACGCCTGATCACACTCCACCCATCTTCATCATGCTCGTCAAGGGCCTGTACGCGCTGCCACAATCGCGCCGTATTTTCGCGACGCAGCGCGGCGAGTTGTCTTTTAGCCTTGTTCTCCAGGCGACGCATCTTGTTGATTGACTGGCGAGCGCGACGTACCTCTCTGTTCGAAATCTGCGACAGCGCGGCGACCTCCTGAGGCGTCAGCTCACCGGCAATGTCATAAAGCGCTTCACTGTCCCCTTCCGCGTACGCACTGTTAATAGCAGCCATTATCGTCGTACGGTAGGATCGCTCGAAAGCCGATGCCGCCAGATCGGGATGAAAGCGCCGCGCCAGCTCGCGAAAGAGCTTCTTTTCGGCGGCTTTATCACGCGGCGTCTCTGTAGGCAGCAGAGGTTCATCTTCCTGGAGCGGCTCATCCGTCCACGGTTCGTCTGTCAAGGGGTCATCATCATCCAGGAAAGCGGGATCAATGCCTTGGCGCATCAATGCCAGCTCCGCCAGCAAGGCTTCCTTCGTCGAGCGCTGCTGCAGCATCTGGTCGACAAGATCGTCCAATTTGAGCCGGCAGTGCATGCGAAAGGCGTTAACGGCCGCCTGCTCTGCCGCCAGTTCCCCTTCCGCCTCAACCATTGCAGCCCGCGCCTTTTCTATCTCCAGCCGCAGTTCTTCCTTGCTCCACTGAGACTCTTGAACCGGCTGCATGCTTTTTTCATTATTCATTATTGACCTGAACGAAATTGTGACCTTCGAGAACGGCCATACCTATGAATATCTTAGCGATTAAAGTGTCTCCGTGCTAAGATTCGTAGCTTTGCGAAGAGACAATTTGAAGTTAGGCAAAGTAGAAGTTATGAACCACAACGTAGCGGAAACCAATATCGCCATCATTGGCGCGGGACCGATTGGCATTGAACTGGCGATTGCACTGGAGAGATTGGGAGTCGATTATGTGCTTATCGAGGCCAGACAGATCGGCCATGAGTTTTCCAGATGGCCTCCCAGCACCCATTTTTTTAGCACGCCCGAACACGTCGCGCTGGCCGGTGTTCCTGTACACAACATCGACCAGATGCCGATTACTGGTGAACAATACCTGGCCTACCTGCGTACGTTGGTCGAGATGTTTGATCTCAAACTGAAATTATATGAACCGGTCACCCAGATCGAGAAAAATGAGGCGGGTTTCACCATATACACCAAGCCCCTGACCGGACCTAATACCTACCGGGCGCAGAACGTCGTGCTGGCTACCGGCGGCATGGCGCGTCCCAGGATGCTGGGCATTCCTGGCGAAGAGCTGCCGCACGTTTCCCACTATTTTCCAGGCCCTCACCCCTATTTTCGCAGACGCGTTTTGGTGGTAGGTGGGCGAAACTCAGCTATGGAAGCGGCCTTGCGCTGCTGGCGCGCCGGCGCGCAGGTCGCGCTCAGCTACCGTAGAGAAGAGCTGGATCATGATCGTATCAAACCCCACCTGTCGATGGATATCCAAGACCGTCTTCAAAAGGGGGAAGTAACCTTTTACCCGGCGACAATCCCTTTGGAAATTACACCTTCCTATGTGAAGCTGGCCACTGCGCATGAGGGTGTTCTGCAGAATGGTTCCACCATCACGCACGAGTGTGACGCCGTCTTGTTGTGCACTGGATTCGAAGCGGACATGACGCTGTTTCGCCAGGCGGGCGTTACGCTGGTCGGTCCTGAACGCGCGCCCAAATTCGACGAATCGACGATGGAAACCGATGTAAGGGGACTGTATGTGGCCGGTACGGCGGCAGGTGGAACACAAAGCCGCTTTACTTACTTCATCTCCACCAGTCATGACCACGTCGCCAGAATCGTCAGGGCCTTAACCGGGGAGCATCCTGGCCCATTGGGAACCGTTGCCGGCCGCAACAATGCGGTGACCTGGGACGAGGTGAAAGCCAATTGAATTCATTCGGACAGCTCTTTGACACTCTGCTAAAATCATGACCCAGGTCCCAAAGGGAGAAAATCACGAAAATGCTTCTGGCGATTGATATAGGTAATACACAGGTAGCGCTGGGTGTATGGAATGGCGAAGAGTGGCTGCACGAATGGCGCCTGCGTACGATCCATGACCGCACCAGTGATGAGTATGGCATACTTGTTATGAATTTATTGGATGGGGCAGCGCTGGCCGCTGACATTGATGCCGTCATTTTAACAAGCGTCGTTCCGCCTCTGACAATGACATTCAGACAGTTAAGCCAGGATTATCTGGATATCGATCCCGTTATCGTAGATTCTGAACTCGATACTGGTATCGTCATCAAGACCGACAACCCCAAAGAGGTTGGCGCAGACCGCATCGTCAACGCCGTCGCCGCGTATTATGAATATGGCGAACCGGCGATTGTCATCGACGTCGGGACGGCTACCACGTTCGATGTCGTCAGCGGAAGGGGCGAACTTCTTGGCGTTGCTATTGCACCCGGTCTTGGCGTCGCCGCCGACGCGCTGTCACAGCGTGCGGCACAGCTTCGGCAGGTCCCGTTGGAAGCGCCAGAACAGGCTATCGGCCGTAATACGGTTGAAGCCATGCAGTCCGGCCTTATCTTCGGCTATGTCGCCTTAATTGAAGGAATGGTCGAGCGGCTTATGGCCGAGCATCCCGACCGCGACCAGAAAGTATTGGTCATTGGTACCGGGGGTTTGATAAGGCTTCTTGCTCCGTATACGACGGTGATCGATCACGTAGACCCAACGCTCACGCTAAGCGGTCTGCGAATTATTTACGACAGGCTGTACCGGTGAGAATTTTCCAGACAAACATATCCGGCAGAGCATCAGAGGGGATCAAATGGCTTGGCCTGGCGATCGTGGGCATAGCTTTGCTCGTTTCAGGTGTCGCCTGCCAGCCAAAGATAGGCACTCCGCCCCGCCTGGCCACGGTCGAAGCGCGCCCTTCCGTAAGCGACATCGAATCCGCCGTTCCCATGAACTTGCCTGCCCCCACGCCCACCGAACAACCCCCGGAAAGCGCGGCCGGGAATCCCATGCCCAAACCCGCCATCAACGTCTGGATAGACGAGACTTCCGAAGAACATCGCCAAACGGTACAGACCATGGCAAATGACTTCAGCGAACGCAGCGGTATAGAGGTAGCCCTGCAATTTGTGGACCCTGCCACATTGCCGGATCTGGCGGAGACGGCCGTTCTCTCCAATACGCTGCCAGATGTGATTCTTCATCCACTAGAGTACACCGTCAGTTGGAGTGAGGAAGGGATACTGGATCCCGCAGCAGCAAACGAGGCCATCGAACAAATCGGCCGTGAGACATTTGACCAGGGAGCGCTGAATCTGGTAGATTTAGCAGGCCAGACGGCGGCCATACCCAGTGACGGTTATCAGCAAATCCTGCTCTATCGCTCGGACTGGTTTGATGAGAATGGCCTGGACGCGCCCGACAACTATGATGACATGATGGCAGGGGCGGAAACGTTTTTTGATCCCGATAATCTTACATCGGGGCTGGTCATTCCCACTGAGTCGAACCTGATCAGTACACATCGATCGTTCGAGCATCTGGCCATCGCCAACGGCTGCCAGCTTGTTGACGAAGCAGGCGAGATCCTTCTCCTGGAACCCGAATGCCGTGACGCCCTCGATTTTTACTTCGCGATCATTAACCAGTACAGTCCACCGGGTGTACAAACGGACACAAGCGCGCGCAATGCGTTCCTTGACGGCCGAACGTCAATGATCATGACGTCCCCCAGCATTATTCCCGATCTGGTCAGGACTAATCGACTGGATTCAAATACCGGCATCATCAGCACGATAAGCGGCGACGGTCCATCCGCCGAACCAGCCAACTTTGGCAACATCACTTACCTGGGAATCACGCCTGTGGCTGACCAGGAATCGGCCGAGGCCTTCGCCAATTACTGGTTCAACGAAGGCTATCAAACCTGGCTGGGGGTCGAATCAGAACGCAAAGTTCCGATGCGTTTGGGGACGGCTGATCGCCCACGCTTTTATATTGACGCCTGGGGATCAACCCCAGTTCTACAAGGGGAAAGCCTGACCCAAATCGTCGGTGCGGATGTCGTTGCGCAGTTAAGAGACAACATCGGCTCCACCAATCGCTGGGGCTTTCGCCAGGGTCAGGGTAAGTTGATCGGAGACCTGTACAGTGAACTGACCATCTCAATTGTGCTGCAGGAAATGCTCAGCGGGTATTTTAGCAGCGCCAAGACCATCTTCGAAGCTTACAATCGCGTGATTGAACTGGTGCCCGATTACGGTTTCCCGATCGTCCCAACACCGGAACCAAGGGCCGAAACTTAAGTGATTCGCGTTCCGCGGGACATATCAGTAAAATGTAGATACCAGGTAAGGTAGTTCCATACCAAATAATCCCCTTTAGAGGGAGCATGAATTTGAACGAGATTGAAAACGAATCAGCAACCGACACAGAGGCAACAAAATTGAGCGAGCATAGTAAGGGGGCGAAGCGGGAACGCCTGATCATGTTCTTCTTTGCCATACTTGTTTTGATTCTTGACTATGCTTCGAAGGAGATTGTGCGCACTAATTTGCCGCTCTACACTTATTGGGCACCATTTCCAGGGTTGGAAAACTTCTTTCGCATCACGCACACCAACAATACGGGTGTTGCATTTGGCATGTTTCAATTCGGAAGCGCCAACCTCGTGTTTTCAATATTCGTTTCAATTGTCTCCATCGGCATTATCTACTTTAACCATCAGCTGGAACCGGGGCACAAATTACTGCGCGTGGCCCTCGGACTTCAGCTTGGTGGCGCCCTGGGTAATCTAATCGATCGCTTCACCCAGGGAGCCGTTACCGACTTTCTTGATTTTGGTCCATGGCCCGTCTTTAATATCGCCGATGCAGCCGTGGTCGCCGGCGTTATTTTGATGGGCTACGTGCTTCTGCAAGACGAAAGAAAGGCCAGTACTGCTTCTAACCAGGTAGAGTCGCCCCAATCCCTTTCGGACAACTGAGACAGTCATGGGGTCACAGCAAGTCGAGCTGCTGCTGGAGGATGCCGGTGGGCGACTGGATAAAGTACTCGCGCAGCAACTGCCTGAACTGTCACGCGCCCAATGGCAGCGCTTAATATCCGAAGGATTGGTTCTCGTGAATGGCCTGCCTGCAAAAGCCAGCCAGCAGCTTGCGGGCGGCGAACTGATTAAGGCAGAGATTCCTGAACCTGCTGAAAGCAACCTGATCCCAGAAGATATCGCTCTCGATATTCGCTACGAAGATAACGATATTATTGTGGTGAATAAACCGGCGGGGATGGTGGTTCATCCCGGACCAGGTCACGCCAGTGGCACGTTGGTCAATGCGATATTGGCCCACTGTCCCGATTTGCCCGGCATCGGCGACACGAAACGACCTGGTATTGTGCACCGGCTGGATAAGGACACTTCCGGCCTGATCATTATCGCCAAGAACGATGAGGCGCTACGATACTTGCAGGCGCAGTTCAAAGCACGGACGGTCATTAAAAAATACCTCGCCCTGGTCGACGGGCATATTCAACCTTCGGCGGCCTTAATCGATGCGCCAATTGGCCGTGACCCTTTACAGCGCAAAGTGATGACCGTCATTTCACATGATAATCCTCGCACTCGCTCGGCGCGAGCGCGCGAAGCACAAACACATTACAAGGTGCTTACCTATTACGAGGATTTCTCCCTAGTTGAGTGTGCGCCTCATACAGGACGCACCCACCAGATTCGCGTACACATGGCCTATATCGGCTTTCCAATTGTCGGCGACATAGTCTATGGGAGGCGCAAGCAGCGATTGACGCTGGATAGACACTTTTTGCATGCGGGCGAGCTGCGGATTAAACGGCCGCTCGACGGCGAGCTGCTCGCGCTGGAAGCCGAACTGCCTGAGGAGCTTCAGGCAGTCATCGACCAGCTGGCAAAATCAAGTTAGCAAAATCGAACTGCTCTATAGGGGTAAAGAAATATAGAACGTGCTCCCCTTTCCTGGCTCACTCTCGCACCAGGCATGTCCGCCATGCCGTTCCGCAATGCTTTTGACGATGGCCAGTCCCAGGCCGCTCCCTTTTGCATCTCCGGCCCCATGCCTCTTAACGCGATAGAATTTTTCAAAGAGGTGCATTTGGTCTTTCTTGTCAATGCCAGGACCGCGATCGCGGACACTGATCCAGATTTCGTGCCCTTCGAGCCGGACGGCCAATGTCATATCCCCGCTGTTTGGCGCGTACTTGAACCCATTCATCAGTAAATTTCGCACTGCCTGGCGAACCAGATTCGGGTCGCAGCGCATAATTGGCAGATTTTGTGCTGCATTGACATGCAGGCGTATGCCGCTATCATGAGCGTACAGCCAGTGTTCGTCGGCAATGTCTTGCAGCAGCGAAGCGATGTCGACATCATCAAAGACCACGTCCACACCTGATTCAATTCGCCCCAGATCCAGCAGGGTCTCAACCAGTTCGATCATTCGCTCAACGCTGCTCATGATCTTGTCAACGTAAAGGCGTTGATCCGGTGTCAGATCGTCCATCATTGATAAGACGGATGCGTAACCATTCAGGACTGTAAGTGGCGTGCGCAGATCGTGGGAGACATTGTCAATGAATTCGGATTTCAGGCGGTCGACTGCCTTGAGATTTGTTACATCGTGAAGCACGGCGACGCGGCCCAAAGCCTTCTTTTCATGATTGATAATTATGGACGTATTGGCCAGATAGGTACGTCCATCTTTTCCCGCGACTTCCAGATCGCGCTTGCGGCTGTCGCTGTCGGTTAATGCGTCTACGAGAACGGCCGAATCAATTACGTCGGCCACTAGGCGATTTGCCACGTGTCGCATCTCAATATCAAAGGCATCCTCCATAGCACGGTTTATGACCACGATACGTGATGACTGGTCGGTGACAATAACTGCCTCGGAGGTACTGGCGAGTACAGCGGCCAGCCGCCGGCGTCCTCCTTCGGCGTAAGTATAGAGATAGCTCTTTTGCACCAGGACGGAAGCCTGTCTGCCCAGGCTTTGCAGCAGCGTGACGTCACTCTTGGAAAATGTGCGGCGGTCACGAAACCCTACGGCCAGCACACCAAGGAACTTTCCTTCAACCTGCAAAGGCAGGGCGTAAAGGGCCTTAATACCCGGATCCGCTGCTGGTTCGATCTCCAGCCGCTCTGTGATAGCCTGGGGCGCGCCCAGAGCCAGGATGTCTCCCTGCCGCAGCATGCGCATTAGTTGATTATCGAACAAATCCATGCTATCCGCTGCCGGGCCTTCAGCGAAAGAAATCGGCCGTCCCCCGGCCGGATTAAGCACCAGGCAGCGAACGCCGCTTGCTCCGGTACCGCGCATGGCACCATGAATTACAACTGGCAGGCTTTCGGCGAGCTCAAAGCTCGTGGATGAATCGCGGCTGACCGAAAGCAGCAAGGTTAACTCATCCAGACGTCTTTTCACGCCGCGCTGCATATCGAATAGAGCGCGGCTCAACTCGCCCACTTCGTCCTGGCGGTCGATGCTGGCGTAGGGCACAATTGGTCCAGCTTCACTAATATTCCGCGATGCCTCAATCAAATGGTTAATCGATCCGCTCAGATGGCGGCTGTAATTGGCTAACCTTGCATAAAACACGCCGGCAACAACCACAAGAGCAAGGATCAGGGGCACAGCTACGGAAAGAGCCTGCAACAACACAGCTTCATAGGGAACTGAAACAGCGACACGCCACGGGCGGTTTCCCGAAGGCGCCATATAGACCAACTGCCGCTCGCCCACACTATTTTCTTCCAGTAACGTTTCGCCGCCATAATCATCAGCCACAAAAACCGGCTTGACGCCTGAATCGGCAATTCCCGGCCAGGGATGATCCCCATTCCCAACCTCCACAAGCGGGACGCCCTGCAGATCCACGATTGCGCCGGACAGACCGCGCTCGCCTACGTGCAGCCCTTCCAGTGTCTTTGCCAAAGAGTTCCTCTTCGCACGGCCGACCAGTACAGCTTTTTCACCTGCCTCAGCGCCGGCTACCGGGACGACAACACTGAGATGCGGCTCGCCGTTCGTGCCAGAATCGACCACCAGCGAACTGTTATCATGCAGCAGCGCGTCACTAACGGCGGTCATTTCTTCAGTCGTCAGATCGCCCTCCGGCTCAAGATCCGGGAAAGCAGCAGTAACCTGCTTGTCATCGCCGATTATGATTACCTGATCATAATGTCCGGCATCTTGCATCATTCTGTTTAGTGAACTTCCGTCTGCTTTGGATGCGTCTTCGTTACTGGCGAATTCCAGGAGGTTATTCTCAACCTCGGTCTCAAACCCTGCCATTAAGGCGGTGCTTGCATTAGCTTCAGCCGCGATTTCAGCAACGACCAATCTTGTGGAGATGAAGGTCGTAACCACAACGGAAGCAGCAACAACAATAACGAGCACCGTCCCTCCAAACAGAACCTGGTTCGTCAGCAAATAGTGTTCCAGGCTGCGTTGGCCAGGAGCAGGCTCAAGTGGGTCGCTGCTTCGTCGAGACGAGATGGCCCGTAAAATCGCGGCCACAATCAATCCGCCGGCAAAGCCCTCAACGAGAAGAGGAATAATAGAATACAGCATCGCCGCCAGCGCCAGATCGAACCTGCCCAGCAAACCTGCATCGCTGCTCAATAAAAATTCGGTAAATCCTGACATCAGGGCAATGGCGCCCTGACTCACGGTCCCGCTAAAAACGGTATTGCGCAACACTCTGTATAATCGGCCGTAATAGCGCAAGCCCATCAGGTATGCGGCAAACCAGGCGGCAAAGGCATAGTGGAAGAGATCAACTACCTGGTGAGATCGGCTCAAGGCATTGCCTAGACCCATGCTCATTCCCACCAGGAGCGCAGCGCCAGGTCCCAACAGAGCTCCGGCCAACAATGTAGGCACGGCCGACAGGAGGGATACAGAAAACCGGACGCTGTCTTCGGGGGCAAGCGGCAAAAAGAAGGATGGTAAGGAGATTGGCAGAAGCTGGCTGGCCACCAGCGCAAGAACGATCAACAGCAGCAGAGCGAACCACTTGCGCACTGAAAAGTGCTGGAGGTTCTTGCGGTCGTGGATTAGCAGCGAAAAGAAGATTACGAAGTAGACAGACAGCAGCAGCCATTCCTGCCCAGTCTCGGGCAAGAGCAGACTCAATGCTTGACCGGTGCCCCAATATGCTGATGGCATAGCCCTCCTATTTCGTAATGCTTGCAACAATGATGTCTGACCCAGTCAAGTTGCTGAAATCGGTGTCGCTCGCACGCCAGACTTCTATACATAAATGACTAACATGCGGAATTATATACCAAGAATTGGGGGACAAACAAGTCATTATCCCATATCTGGGGGTGGTCCGTAATTTGTCATAAACTGCTTTGTCAATTATGATCGTGCAATGAGTTCCCACGGTCGTACGTACGCGATCTTGATCGGCATTATTATCCTGACGCTGCCGTGCTACTGCGGCGGTATTTATTTGCTTTCTATGGCGCCCAGAGAGGATGCTGTTGTGACGCCGCCAACGCTTCCGGCTGTGCTCTCGCCAACACCAACAGGTACGCCGGGATCGATTATCAGCCCCTTCACGCCTACTTCTCTGCCAACCAGCACCCAACGTCCAACTGCAACGCCCCTGCCGACAGCTGAAGCGCCGACTGTAACCCCACTGCCAACTCAACCGCCGACGGCCGTTCCGCCCACGTTCACACAGCCTCCCCCGACCGTAACGCCCAGTGCCACGCCCAGCGCGACAGCAACAGTGGCTCCGACGGCCACGACAACAGCGACCTGGACGGCGACGCCCACGATTGAACCAACCGCGACCATGACCGCCACGCCGGAACCAACGGCGACAGATACGCCTGAACCAGTTCCTACAGATACGCCTGAACCGACGGAAACACCAAATTTTGAGCTTGTCACGCCAACGCCGTCGCCTGAATCAACGCAAAGTGAGTAATTATGGATACATACAAACTCCTTAAGAAACTAACCGAAACCCCTGGCCCATCAGGAAGCGAGAAACGTATCATCAATCTGGTGAGCGAATTATGGGAACCTTATGTGGATACGATATCGACCGATCGCCTCGGCAGCGTATTTGCCACGAAGCTGGGGAGTGAAAAGGAGCCGCGATGTAAATTGCTGCTGGCATCCCATATTGATGAAATCGGCTTGATGGTCACAGAAGTGATCGATCATGAAGGCCATGGCTTTCTGCATGTAATCAACGTGGGCGGCGTAGATATCCGGCCGCTGTATGCTCAGGAGGTAACTGTTCACGGGAGCAAGGACCTCTTCGGTGTCTTATCAGCTCTGCCGTCACGCATGCTGCCAGAGGAGCGACGCAGCAATGCTTACGGCTTTGAAGACCTGGTGGTAGATACCGGACTTCCAGCAGAGAGCGTTCAAGAACTTGTCGAAGTTGGGGACTTCATAACGTTCCGCCAACCAATGCGCAAGCTGCTGGCTAATAACGTTACAGGAAAGGCAGTTGACAACCGCGCTTCCGTCGCCGCGGTCACGATTTGTCTTGAGCAGCTGAACGGCCGGCAACATGATTGGGATGTCGTTGCCGTGGGCACCGTCCAGGAAGAGACGCGCCTGCTGGGTGCATTCACCGGCGCTTTCTCCCAGCAGCCCGATGCGGCAGTCGCTCTCGACGTCACTTTCGCCAGAGGCGCGGGATTATCGGAGAAGAATGTGCCGGAGCTTGGAAGCGGGCCCGTCCTCGACATTGGTCCCAATGTCCACCCCGGTATTTACCAGGCGTTGAAAGATGCAGCGAACGCCCTCGAACTTGAAGTATCCAGCACAATCCATACGCGCGGCAGCGGCACTGATGCCTTTGGTTTACAGGTTGCGCGCTCGGGTGTACCCACCGGTCTGATTTCGATGCCAATTCGGTATATGCACACCATGGTCGAAACTATCAGTACAAAGGACGTGGAGCGAGCAGGGCGTCTATTAGCAGAATTCATCACCAGTTTGGACGGTGAATTCTTAGACGGAATCGCGCGTGCGATGATGGAGAATGAGTGACTGCCGCTGATTTTGGGAAAGTAGCACCTGGATCAATATGAGAATCGAAAAGTTATGAATGAGCTCCTAAAGAAATTAACCGAAGCCACAGGTGTATCCAGCACCGAGAAAGAGGTACGGCTGTTAATCCGCGATCTGATAGTTGACTATGTCGACGAGTGGCATGTAGATACGATGGGCAACTTGATTGCTCGTAAATTGGGAACCGGGGAAATGGATCTCCGCGTGCTGCTTGACGCCCATATGGATGAAGTTGGTCTGATGATCAGTGAAATCGACAGCAGTGGAATGTTAAAATTCGAAACCGTTGGCGGGATAAATGATCGCACCTTATTGGGTAAGGTCGTTGAAGTCGGCCCCAAAAAGATCACGGGCGTTATCGGCGCACGGCCGATTCATCTGTTAAAGGCAAACCAGCGCACAACCGTTGTCAAACATGACAGCATGCGAATCGACATTGGCGCCAAGAATAAGAGTGCTGCCGAGGGCAAGGTAAAGGTAGGCGACACTGCCGCGTTTGTTTCAGAATACAAGGAAATAGGCGCTACGGCCGTTGGCAAAGCCTTCGACGATCGGGCCGGATGCGCAGTGCTGATCGACATCCTGGCAGGGGATCCCTACCCGTTCGACATCACCGCCGTATTTTCAGTCCAGGAAGAGGTAGGGCTCCGCGGGGCTAAGGTTGCTGCCTACAGTGCAGAACCTGATGTGGCGATCGTACTCGAGTGCACACCGGCCTACGATCTTCCAAATGAAAAGGACATGAGTCCTAATGTGATCCTGGGTCGAGGTCCGGCCGTATATGTAATGGATCGTGTGACCATCCAAGATCCACGACTAGTCAGTCACATCATGCGAACGGCCGAAGAAAACGACATCCCTTTTCAGGTTCGACAACCGGGCGGAGGCGGCACCAATACCGGCGTTATCCAGCCCGTACGCGGGGGTGTTTCGGTGGCCACTATCGCCATACCGGGTCGCCACGCGCATACGCCCTCGATGATGATCAATCTTGACGACTACAAGTATGCGGTTGAGCTTACAAAGGCGACGCTTCGTTCGCTGGACCCGCAGATCTTCAACAAACAGGAATAAGAAGACAGGAATTGACACAATGAATGAACTGCTAAAAAAACTCGTAGAAGCCTATGGTCCATCAGGTTTTGAAGACCAGGTACGCTCGATGATCCACAAAGAGATCGAATCTTTCGCAGACGAGATATCGGTAGATGCCATGGGCAACCTGATTGCCGTTAAGCATGGAGACGGAAGCGGGCAAAAGATTATGGTCGCCGCGCATATGGATGAAATCGGTATCATGGTGAGTCACATTACCAAGGAAGGTTTCTTGCGCTTTACCAATCTTGGTGGTGTATTTCCGCCCACTCTATTGGGAAATCGAGTCCAATTTGCCGGCGGCACGCTCGGCATCGTCTATGCAGATGGCAAGGATTACGCCAAAGATGCGCTTCCACTTGAGAAATTCTATATCGATGTTGGGGCATCTGGTAAAGAAGATTGCCCTGTACAGGTCGGTGATGCGGCTTCATTTACCAGAGAATTGGTAGTACAGGGGGACTATTGGATCTCCAAGAGCATGGATGATCGCATCGGCTGCTTCGTCACTATTGAGGCTTTAAGGAAGCTGGAATCCACACCGCACGAAATCTATTTTGTCTTCAGCGTTCAGGAAGAGGTGGGCACACGCGGCGCCGAGGCAGCAGCCAATGGCATTATGCCGGATATCAGCATCGCCGTCGACATAACGACGACCGGCGATCTGCCCGAATCGCGGCCCATGGCCGTGGCCCTGGGAGAAGGACCGGCGATAAAGGTTAAAGATAGGGGCATGATCGCCCATACAGGCCTCGTACGCGCCATGCGCGACTGCGCCCAAGCGAACGGCATTCCCTATCAGTTGGAAGTGTTGGAAAGGGGTTCCACGGACGCGCGTTCGATGCAAATTGCCGGGCCTGGCAGCGCCGCCGGCTGTTTATCAATACCCTGTCGTTATGCGCACAGCCAGAGTGAAGTGGTCAATGCCGCTGACGTAATGAACGGAATCGAGCTGCTCACCAACCTGTTGTCAGCAGCGATTGACGTGTAGTAACCAGCGAAGCCAATATATCCTTAAGAAACACCTCAAAATAAGAAGGTGTCCGAATCCTCTTCGCGCCAACTGGCTCAAGCTGCCTGTTCGGTTGTTGTGACTGGCGGCGACTAGAAGAGAATCATAGCCAGTTCGCGGCGATAGTCCTGGGTGAGGGGATCATCGTCCCCCAGCAGCTCAAAGATACCCAACATCAGTTTTCTGGGTTGGCCTTTGCGAAATTGTTTATCCTCGCGCAAGATATCCAGCAGGCCGTCCATAGCCGCCTCTACATTACCGCGCTGCAGAAGACGGCCTGCGCGAAGATATTGGGCATCAAGCGGATCGACGTCCGGATCGGCCGATTCCATATCAATTGTACAAAGATACTGCGCCAGGGGGAGCAGGCGATCGGCCTGCACCATTTTGGGTCCATCGTGAACCTCCTTCAGGAGGTCCTGCGCTTCGCAGCCCATTCCCTGGGCCAACAAAGTGCGCGCCAGCCCAAGTTTAGCATTGTTGTATTGGGGATAGGATTCAAGCAGCGAACGAAAAGCTGTTTCCGCGTCAATCCAATGTCTGGTCGCCAGCAGGCTGCTCGCCTCTCGATAGGCCAGGTCTGCTTCACCAGGGATGAGCTTCTCTACAAACTGCCGCACCTGTCTCTCCGGTAAGGCGCCCAGAAACTCGTCCGCCACTTCCCCATCGACAAACGCCTTCACCGCCGGGATACTCTGCACCTGATAGCGCATCGAAATCTGCGGGTTGTCGTCAACATTTACTTTGGCCAAGACAAAATCAAGGGAGGGATCAGCCGCCAATTTCTCAAGTATTGGTCCCAACATGCGGCAGGGGCCGCACCATGGCGCCCAGAAGTCAACAACCACCGGCCTGCTCTGAGAGCGGTAGATGACGTCTGTCTCAAATGTAGCATCCGATACTTCGATAATTTTGTTACCGTCTGCCATATTTACCTCAAAGTCAAATTGGATTTTTCCGACCAACTCCAAATAGAGCATATCGGAAACGGCTGCTGCGATTTTACCATCAGCAAATCATCGCGCTATCGATACGGATGTATTGATTCTACTTGTTTTCGTCCTCGCCCGAAGCCAGCGCCTTTTCCATCGTCTCGCCAGCCATCATCAGACCTAACTGTTCGATGGTTACTTCATCAGAATCGACAATGCCCATGCTCGCGCCGCCAAACATGACGAGTATGCGATCGGATAACGATTTAACCTCGTCAAGATCTTCCGAAATCAGCAGCGTTGCCAATCCTTCCGATCGTTGGGCCAGGAGTTGGGCATGAATATATTCGGTAGCGCCGATATCAACCCCTCGCGTCGGCTGGGCGGCAATGAGAACGCGCGGCTTGCGATCGAGCTCGCGGGCAAGGATAAGTTTCTGGATATTGCCGCCGGAAAGATTCTTGACCGGCGTATCTAAACTGGGTGTTTTCACATTATAGTTGCTAACTAGCTCTTGAGATTTGCTCTCGATTGCTTTGAAGTTAAGAAACAGTCCGTTGCTGTATGGCGGATGAATGTGATCCTGGAGTATGACGTTGTCGGAGACGGAAAAATCCTTGATAACACCATCGTGCATGCGTTCTTCGGGAATGTAGGAAAGACCGACCTTGTACATTTCCACCGGATCGACTCCGGTTACATCTTTCTTTTCCAAGAGGATTTGTCCGCCGGTAACTTCCCGCAGTCCGGCAATCACCTCCGCCAGTGGGCGCTGCCCATTGCCGGATACGCCCGCGACGCCAAGGATCTCACCGCTGCGTATTTCCAGACTGATATCGCGCAGTATGGGGATGCCGCTGCTGTCAACGGCATTCACATTGCTTAGCTCGAGGCGCACTTCTCCGGTTTCAACTTCAGGGCGGTAGCGCTCCAGGACGACTTCACGACCGACCATCATATTGGCCAGTTCACGCTTGGTCACATCGGCCGTCTGTACCGTGCCAATGGCCCGGCCATCACGCAAGACGGTTACGCGATCCGTCAGAGCAAAGATTTCATCCAACTTGTGCGAGATAAAGATCAAAGCATGCCCATCTGCCGCCATCTGCCTGAATATCACAAAGACATCGTCCACTTCTTGCGGCGTCAGCACGGCCGTCGGTTCATCCAATACCAGGAGCGCCGCGCCACGATACAAAGCCTTAATGATCTCCACTCGCTGCCGTTCGCCCACAGCCAGATCCGAGATAATCGCACGCGGATTTACTTTCAAACCGTAGTTCTGGGATAATTCGAGAATGCGCTCGGATACGGATGCCAGGTCTACCATGGGTCCCTTTGACGTTTTTAGACCCAAAGCCACATTCTGGGCCACGGACAGATTGTCTACCAGCATGAAGTGCTGGTGGATCATGCCGATGCCATAGCCAATTGAGTCATTTGGCGAATCAATATCGATCGGTTCACCATTGAGCAAGATCTCTCCCTCTTCAGGTTTATACAAGCCGTAAAGAATTTTCATCAAGGTACTCTTGCCGGCTCCATTTTCACCGAGCAGGGCATGTATTTCGCCGGATACAACGTCAAGATCGACGTGATCGTTTGCCAGCACACCGGGGAAGCGCTTCACGATTCCACGCATTTCCAGGGTTTCAATCCTCGGCAGACCTGATGGAAGAAGATTTTCATTGCTGCTCATGTTCACAATTCCTTGCGCCGGAAGACCCACGTCGCTTTCATTATCAGGTGAACTGGGAAGGGCGCCGGGACGCCCCGAGCCCTTCCCACAAAAGTAGGAGCCTTTCTAACGCGGTTCAGCTACGATTTCGATGGAACCATCGATGATTCCTTGCTCGGCCGCCTTTGCCGCATTCACGGCCTCTTCCGGCAGACTATCAGCATATATCATCGTCTGGCCGCCATTCTCGAGCGTGAGCTGGAGCACCTTATTGCCCATCTCCCCTGCTTGCTGGGATGTGATCATCTCCAACAAAGTCGGTCGCCAATCATATAAAACAGTCGCAACGACGACATCAGGCGCCAATGGGCTCTGATCCGCCTGGATGCCAATCCATGGAACGCCTTTTTCTTTTGCCACACCGATTGCACCGGCTACCTGTTGTGAAGAACCGGTCAAGACATCGGCGCCGGCCTGAACGTGCGTATTGGCTGCCTCAGCGGCCAAAGCGGTATCACCAAAAGAGCCGGTAAAGGAAATATTCACGTCAATGTCAGGATCCGTATCATGAACACCGGCAACGAAGCCATCAACATGAAGCTTCGCGTCTCCGGCATCAACTGGTCCGACCAGACCGATGATGCCCGATTCGGTCAGGTGAGCGGCCAATACGCCAGTCACATAACCACCCTGCTCGGCACGAGGCTCATATGCGAAGACGTTGGTGACGCCCTCATCCGCACCCGTATTGGTTGTTGTGCCCCAGGCAAAACTGGTGTCCGGGAAATCGGGAGCGATTTCAAACAAGGATGTACCGTATTGAGCACCATGCGCAATGACCAGATTATAACCACTGTCTGCATAGTCACGAATGGCCGCTGCGGCATCGGTTACATTAAACATATTCTCAGTATATGCTATCTCAATGACATCTTCGCCATAAGCTTCTTGCAGCTGCAGTAGAGAATCGTATATAGACTCGCTCCAGGCCAGGTCCGTGATCGTGCTGGGCATGACAACCGCGATGCGTACCGGCTCAATCTCGGGCAGCTCAAGCTCGTCCGGCATCTCCTCGTCCATTTGTTCTCCCGGTGCTTCGGTCGAGGTGCCTGCTATGACAGCCATTACATCGATTTCACCGGCAGCCACCTGTGCAGCAGCTTCTTCTGCAGCCGCAACAGCATCAGGATCAAGACCATCGGCATACTCCATTACCAGACCCCCATTCTTAAGGGTCAGGGCATAGGCCGTTCCGCCGTATTCGCCAGCCTGATGTTTCTGAATCATGTCCAGCACCACACCATCCCAATCATACAACTGGGATGCGACAACAATTTCGGGTGCAATAGAACTTTGATCAGCCTGCGTACCCAGCCAGGGAATTCCCTTTTCGCTGGCCACGCCAATTGCGCCCACAACCTGTTGGGCCGATCCTGTCAGGACATCGGCGCCGGCTTGAATATGTGTATTTGCCGCTTCGGCCGCCAGCGCAGTGTCGCCAAACGAGCCGGTGTACGAAACATTGACTTTACCATCGGGATTCGCGGCCATCGCACCGGCGACAAAACCATCGATGTACAGCTTGGCATCGCCTGCCTCAACCGGGCCAACAACGCCAATGACCCCGGATTCAGATAGGTTTGCGGCCAGTACACCGTTGACATATCCGCCTTCCTCCGCACGCGCCTCGTAGGCAAAGACGTTTTCCAGGCCCTGATCGGTACCAACATCGGTGGCCGTGCCCCAGGCAAAGCTTGTTTCCGGGAAATCGGGAGCGATTTCAAACATTGATGTCCCGTACTGCGTACCGTGGGCAATAACCAGGTTAAAGCCATCAGCCGCATAGTCACGGATCGCCGCGGCCGCATCTGTCACATTGAACATATTTTCCGTGTAGGCGATTTCCATGACGTCGGGCCCACCTGCACTCTCCTGAATGCGCAGCAGCGAATCGTACATCGCCTGACTCCAGGCAACATCGGATATCGTGCTGGGCATGACAATGGCCACACGAATCGCCTCGATACCGGAAGCATCTGCCTCGGCGGACAAATCCTCAACAACATTTTCGGGCTCCGCTGTGGGCTCTGCTGTCGGCTCTTCGGCTGGTGCAGCTTCCTCAGCTTCGGTATTAGCTGGCTCAGCGGGGGCTGACTCTTCTTGCTCAGAAACCAGATCACCCGACGGCGCGGTTCCGCCGCATGCCGAGATTATCATCGCCAGTAACAAGAACAATACAATTAACCACTGTGTTTTCTTCATGACATCTCCTTTTAACTTCACTTATATCCCTGTTTTGATCCACAGGTGAGAACTAAACGACAAAAATTAATTTTCGCCCCGCTCATAGGGTTTGGTCAATGCCGCCGGCTGCTCGGCTCGTTTGAACGGAAGGGCTAATGCCACAATCGTTAGCAAATAAGGCAGCATGACGGCAACGTCCGACGGTAAATTCAGATCAAGCACCTGGACCCATAACTGCAGCGCATTGACTGTGCTGAACAACAGGGCGCCGACCAATACTCCAACCGGCGTCCAGCTTCCGAAGTAGACCAGGGCCACAGCAATAAAGCCCATACCGTTGGTCATATTTTCCTGGAAGATATTGAGCAGGGAGATGGAAAGCGATGCCCCGGCAATGCCTGCCAGGATGCCGCCGAGGATAACGGCCGCATAGCGGGTTCGGTTCACGCTGACCCCAAGTGTATCCGCCGCTTCCGGGTTCTGGCCGACAGAACGAACTTTCAGGCCCCAGTTGGTCTTGTTAAAAATCCACGCTGAGATGGGAACAAGGGCAAATGCACCATAGGTAAGGATACTGTGGCTGAAAAAGATTTCTCCCAGAACCGGCACCTCTGCCAGGCAGAAATCGGATTTAACGCCCAGGCTGGAAAGACAAAACTGCATTTCGGAAAATCCATCGACGCCTTCCACCGTTCCCAGGGTCGTCTTAAACAGCAGGCTAGAAAGACCGAGCCCGAACATATATAAACCGATACCGCTGATGCCCTGTTCCGCCTGAAACGTAACGCTGACCACGGACATAATCAATCCGAAGACTGCCCCGACAAAGCCGGCTGCGAGTAATCCTAACCATAAATTGTTCGTGACAAATACGGCATAGAATCCGGTGAAGGCGCCCATGAGCATCATTCCCTCGACGCCCAGATTGAGCACACCGGACTTTTGCGAAAATGTTTCACCAAGCGCCGCATAGAGATAGGGTGTAGCTAATCTAATTCCCGAGTGCAGGATCCCAAGTACAATGGCCAGCAGAGTCAGATTTTCGTTCATGATACTGCCTCCTGACCTGGTACACCGGGAACAATGTCATTTGGGGTACCTCCTCCTCCTTCGTCGAGATCCACCTCGGCCGTGGCCCGCCGCTTTTCATACTTACGGGCAAAGTAATCAGTACTGACAACAAACAAGACGACAAGGCCAAGTATTGCCTGGATAAGCACCTGGGGCACCTGCATGGCCCGCTGCATCTTGTCTCCGCCAACAAGCAATCCGCCAAAGAGGATTGATGACGGAATAATGCCCAGCGGATGCAGTCTACCCAGCAGCGCGGCGACAATGCCTGTGAAACCGTATCCGGCGGAGACGGCCGCCGGCTCAAACATACGATGATGCAAACCCAGGATTTCTACGGCACCGGCCAAGCCGGCCAGAATGCCACTTAACGTGATCGACAGGATCAAGTTGCGGCGGACATTGATACCGGCGTATCGAGATGCATGCGGGTTTAGCCCAACGGCGCGTATGCGGTAACCAATTGTGGTTCGCCAGAGAAAAATATAGACAAGAATCGCCATGATAATGGCGAAGATAAAACCAGTGTGCAGGCGCGTCGGTTCGACGAGAACACCGTAAAGTTCCCCCAGAAAGCCGCGGATACCCAGATCTTCGGCCGAACCCGTGAGCCCGAGCTGTTGGGCGATATCCGTAAAACGGGGCATGTCCAATACTCTTGCCAGCCGCGCCGAATGGGGAATGTTCGTGCCGGCTTCGAGCTCAGCCGGATCGATCATCGGCCCACGCAGCAAGAAATAGGCTATCTGTACAGCAATCGCATTGAGCATGATCGTGCTCAATATTTCGTTGACGTTCAGATAAGCTTTCAAGACACCGGCAATGGCAGCCCATAATCCTCCCATTAGCGCGCCGGCAAGCAAACCAATTATGACGACCATCCACCCTGGCAGCAGTTCGCCTAACTGCAGACCAACGAATGTCGCCAGCAGAGCGCCAACAACGAGCTGCCCTTCGGCGCCGATATTGATCATGCCGCCTCTAAAGGCAATGGCAATACCAAGACCTACCAGCAAAAGCGGCGTCGCTTTAACGAGTGTGTCGGCCAGCCCATTCTTGCTGCCGAAAGCTCCAACGATCATCTCTTTGTAGGCTACGAATGGATTAACGCCCTGGAACCAGAGGATCACGCCGCCGACAACAAAAGCCAGCAAAGCGGCCACCAGCGGCATCAGCGCGATCACTATTTTGTCGATCCTTTCGGACCTCCCTCTGTTCTTATCCACGGGGCTCCTCTCCTGTCATGTTGCACCTCTACTCTTCAAGCAGCAAATGGAAATCGCCGCTAACTTGAATCGCCAACAATGTATAAAGAGCAGTAGCTATTCATGCGCTGAAATTATAGGAAGATTAAAACCTTGCCTCAGCGCAGGAAAACGCCTCTTCCGCTGACTACATTACAATGAGAAATCTAAATGAGCAAGAGACAAATGTCATGTTTTTTGCAATCTGGCAGGGTAATTTTGTCACGAATCTCCATATTCACAGAAGCCATCATCTTGTGGTAAGATTGTTCCTCGATTGCGCATTGCGAGAGGAAACTCGCTGAATGCCCTTAGTCTCCCTGTTTCCTAAAAACATTTCATAAAATTGTTGATAGGACCAGCTATTATTGATGAAAAGAGAATTGCAGCCCAAACGTTGGAGGAAGTAGATGAAATTCTGGCTCAACGGAAATATCGAAGAATACGAAGGCGATCCCGAACTGCCGCTCCTGACCTATTTGCGCGAAACCGCGGGCATCATTTCACCCAAAAATGGCTGCGCGCCGCAGGCGGCCTGCGGTGCCTGCGTAGTCGATCTCGAAGGCAAGGCTGTGCTTTCCTGTGTCACACCCATGAAGAAGGTGGCCGAAAGCCAGGTCACAACCATCGAAGGTCTCGGTAAATACCGCCAGGACGTCTTTGCCAATGCTTTTGTCGCAAACGGTGGTGTTCAATGCGGTTTCTGCATTCCCGGCATTGTTATGCAGGCCAACGCCTTGATCAACAAGAATCCGGAACCGTCACGTGCCGACGTGGAAAAAGCGCTCACCCCTAATCTTTGTCGCTGCACCGGCTACAAGAAAATCGTCGATGCCGTGATAGAGGCCGCGGACGCGATCCGCAATGAGGAAGAGATCCAGCATCCAAATGGTAATGGTCAAATTGGCACGCGGCTGCCAAAATACCAGGCCCGGAAACTCGTCCTAGGCCAGCATGAATATGTAGACGACATCCGCTTGAAGGGCATGAAGTACGGCGCGCTTAGATTCACCGATCACCCACGAGCGAAGGTGCTGCGAATTGATACGGAAGCAGCCGAAATGCTTCCAGGCGTTATCCGCGTTTTTACGTCGTCCGACGTTCCCGGAGATCGCGCCCAGGGTTCCATTAAGCGAGACTGGCCGATTATGATCGCCCCGGGCGAGACAACGCGCTATATCGGCGACGTTTTAGCCAGCGTCGTAGCGGAAACTGAAGAGATCGCCCGGCAGGCGGCTGCCCTGATCGAGGTCGAGTATGAAGTCCTGGAACCAGTCACGGATCCCTTTGCAGCTATGGCAGAAGATGCCCCAGCGATCCATGAAGGCGGCAATATCCTCTCGCGGACGGTCACCTCGCGCGGCGACGTTGAAAAAGCCAGGGCCGATTCAGGCTATGTGGCCTCGGGCACATTCCAGACACAGCGTATAGAACATGGCTATATGGAACCGGAAGCGGCCATCGGTTATCCCCAGGAAAACGGTGTCGTGCTCCTGTCCCAGAGCCAGGGAATTTATGATGACCGCGAGCAAATAGCCGATCTATTGAATCTCTCCACCAAAGATGTACGTGTCACATTGGTCCCCAACGGCGGCGGATTCGGGGGCAAGGAGGATCTTACGGTTCAGGGACATGCCGCGGTGATGGCATATTTGATACAGGCGCCGGTAAAGGTGCGGCTGACACGCGATGAATCGATAATGATGCATCCGAAGCGTCACCCTATCTGGATGGATTATGAAATCGGCTGCGATGAACAAGGCATGCTGACCTTCGTCAAAGTGAGTTTTGTAGGCGACACCGGCGCTTATGCTTCGGTGGGCATGAAAGTATTGGAACGCTCGGCCGGTCATGCTACCGGCGCCTATCATTTCCCCGTCACGGACGTAGAAGCCACGGCTGTTTACACCAACAATATTCCTTGCGGCGCCATGCGCGGATTCGGCGTCAATCAGGCGATCTTCGGATTGGAAAGCCTGATCGATGATCTTTGCCAGCAGGGCGGTTTCGATCGCTGGCAGTTCCGTTACGATAATGCCCTGACCGATGGCGACATGACGGCGACGGGACAGGTGATCGAAGGCGGCGCCGGTGTGCGCGAGACGCTCCTGGCTGTCAAAGATCAATTCTACCAGGCGAAATACGCCGGCCTGGCTTGCGGCCTCAAAAATACGGGCATTGGCAACGGCATGCCCGATGAATCATCTGCGCGCATCTCAATCGTCGCCCCCGACAAGATCATTATCGACCACGGCTGGACCGAAATGGGCCAGGGTGTGAATACGATAGCCACACAGGTCGTCTGCGAGGAGACAGGACTTGATCCATCATTAATGGAAGTGCGCATTGATACCATCGCCGAACAACTGGCGGGTATGACAACTGCCTCACGCGCCACTTCGCTGGTGGGCAATGCTCTGATAGATGCCTGCCGTGAACTGAAGGCCGATCTGCAAAATCATGAACTTGCCGAACTCGTGGGCAGGACATACGATGGCAAGTGGACGGTTGATTGGACCACGAAACCGGGCGCTATGGTTGAAAAGGTATATACGCATTACTCCTACAGCTATGCGACACAATTAGTTACGCTGGACGATGAAGGGCAGATAGAAAAGATCGTCGCCGCGCACGATGCAGGCAAAGTATTCAACCCGATGCTGTTCGAAGGACAGTTAGAAGGCTCATTACACATGGGGCTTGGGTATGCGATCAGCGAAGACCTGCCCATGGAAAACGGCCGTCTGCTGAGCTCGCGTCTGCGTAAGTGCGGCATCCTGCGCGCTAAGGAAACACCCAATTTCGAGATTATTGGCGTTGAGGTACCTGATCCTTACGGACCCTATGGCGCCAAGGGTGTAGGCGAAATCGGGCTGGTACCTACAGCCGGCGCAGTGGCTAATGCACTCTACCAATTCGACGGCGTTCGACGTACCAAATTGCCGATGGATCTCCCCAAGAAACCGCGGCGCGTCGTGGCAAAATAGCCGTAGGAGAATGATCTCACTCGCGCTGGCTCGCCGGCTCAAGAGCGCCGGACTGATATGGAATGCATCCAACAACGACTTTTTTGCCGTCCCCGATCGCGGGATGGACGAGCGGCTTTTTGTGCTCGCCGACATGCAGGCTCAACTGGATTTATTTCGTGGATGGCCGGTTGTTACTTTCCATGGTACGGCCGAATGGGCTCTCGACTATATCCTGACGTCGGAAGTCGTGTGGTTGCCACGGGAAGATCAACTGCGCAATGCGATTCTGTCAAATCTTACGGATAGCGCCGGCAGCAAGATCTCACTTGAGGTAATGGGCGGCAACTGCACCTGCGCGATCCAATGGCAGGAAGAGACGAAGCGCTTCAGCGCCGACTCGGCGGGAGATGCTTACGCATACGCGCTTCTTTATATTCTGGACAAACGGCGCTCAACTTGACAGAAAATCAGGTATAATGCTTGCTATGAGTGGAACATTTAAACGTTTAGGCATCTTCCCCTACCTGGTTCTGGGCCTGAGCCTTATGGTATTGGGAATGTTGGCCATGAATCATGCGGTCGATAACTGGTGGCCGTTTGATGTGGCCCGTCTTGACCTTGTCAGGGCGACCGCGTTGGATCAGGTCGATCCCGCTGCCTTAATGGACGCCGCTAACTTCGATATTGTTTTCGCTTTTCTTTGCGCGGTCATTGTGGCGGCCACAGGTATCGCTTTGCCGCTGGTCTACTATCTCAATTGGCGCTTCGGCCACAAAGTTCCCCACTTCCTGGTGATCGTGCGGCAGTCAATGTGGATCGGTTTTTGGGTGTCATTTTGTTTATACCTGCAAATGAACCGCATGCTTGGCATAGCTGTGGCTCTGCTCGCGGCGGCGGTTCTCATCCTGTTCGAATTTATCGTTCAGGTGCGCACTAAAGCTTCCAGAGTAAGCGTCTGACAAAAACGTGCAAGATAATAATCGACAGCCATTACTGCGCCAGCTTCCCAGCATCGATACACTCCTCACGTCCGCGAAGTCAAACCAACTGCAAGTAAGTTACGGGCGTTCGCTGGTGCTGCAAGCGCTTCGCGCCGCTCTTAAAGAGTCTCGCCAGGCGATTCAAATTGGGGAGCTGGATTACACGCCAGACGAAGGTGAACTGATCGATATGGCGGCCGGCTGGCTGGACAGTTATCTGGCCCCCACGCTCTATCCAGTCATCAATGCCACCGGCGTGATCGTGCATACAAATCTAGGACGCGCTCCGCTGAGCGAAGCGGCTGCTGCCGCCATCAACGATGTTTCCGCTGGTTATTCAAATCTTGAATACGATGTTGCGTCAGGAACGCGCGGATCGCGATCCAGCCATGCGTCGGAACTGCTAAAAAATATAACAGGCGCTGAAGACGCAATGGTTGTCAATAACAATGCATCGGCCGTCTTACTCATGTTGAGCGGGCTGTGTCAAGGCGGTGAGGTGATCATCAGCCGCGGCCAGCTTGTTGAAATAGGGGGCGGTTTCCGCGTACCGGATGTGATGGCCCAATCCGGCGCCCACCTGGTTGAGGTTGGTACGACAAACCGCACGCACCTGTTCGATTACGAAAACGCGATCACAGCAGAAACGGCCGCGCTCATGGTCGCCCACCACTCAAATTATAAGATTATTGGTTTCACCAGCGAACCCACAATAGAAGATCTCGCCCAGGTAGCGCATCTCAACGAACTACCGCTTCTCTTCGACCAGGGAAGCGGCGCGCTGTTGGATGTAGCGCCCTTCGGCCTGGACCACGAAGTCACCGTCATCGAAGGACTGCAGTCTGGAGCGGATATCGTAGCCTTCAGCGGGGATAAATTGCTGGGCGGACCGCAGGCCGGGATATTATGTGGTCGTGGCGACCTGATTGGTACGCTCAAGCGGCATCCGTTAGCGAGGGCCATGCGTCCCGACAAGACCTGTCTGGCCGCACTTTCGGCGACCTTGAACCATTATTTACGCGGTGAGGCAGTGCAAGAAATACCCGTCTGGCGCATGATTTCTCGTCCCGAGGATGACCTCAACGACGAAGCCGCCTCCTGGGTCAGCCGGCTTGAGCAGGCAGGTATTCCCGCACAAATCGCAGATGGCCGTTCGCGTGTAGGCGGCGGCAGCTTGCCGGGAAGCAGTCTTCCTACTAAACTGGTGGCGATAGAAAGCAAGGATGTGGAGCAGCTTGCCGCTCGCCTGCGCCAGGCAGCCAACCCTGTTGTCGGGCGTATTCAAGATGAGCGCTTGCTGTTGGATCCGCGTACACTCCTTCCCGGACAGGCGCCGATCTTATTACAAACAGTTATAGAAAATTATTCGCACTATGAGTGAAGACAAAGAGTCAGCAAGTAGAATTCTGGCTATCGAAACCTCCTGTGATGAAACGGCCGCGGCTGTTGTCGACAACGGGAGAACGATCTTAAGCAATGTGATTGCCAGCCAGGTCGATCTGCATGCCCAATATGGGGGTGTATTTCCAGAGGTTGCGTCGCGTAAGCATATTGAGATGATATATCCGGTGGTTGACCAGGCGATGCGCGAGGCTTTCATCGGCTTCGACGATTTGGACTGCATCGCCGTGACGCGCGGTCCAGGACTGGTTGGGTCCCTCCTGGTTGGCGTTAATATGGCTAAGGGATTGGCCCTTGCACGCAACAAGCCGCTGCTGGGCATCAACCACATCGAAGGTCACATAAGCTCGCTTTGGCTGACAGAATATGCCGACGACATCCAGTTTCCGGTAGTCACGCTAGTCGTCAGTGGTGGACACACGGATCTTTTTCTTGTTCTGGACCACGGCCGTTACCAGTATCTCGGCGGTACCATGGATGATGCCGCCGGAGAAGCTTTTGATAAAGTGGGCCGTTTGCTTGGCCTGCCATTCCCGGGCGGTCCGGCGATTGATGCGGCCTCGGAAAACGGCAATCCCACTGCATACCGCTTTCCAAGAGCCGTCATGCAGCCCGAACATGGTTACAATTTTAGCTTCAGTGGTTTGAAAACGGCCGTGCTGCGCCAGACCAAACAGTACCGTCCGGAACATATGCCAGTGCGCGATCTGGCGGCCAGTTTTCAGGCGGCTGTTGTTGAGATGCTGGTGGAAAAGACGGTGCGTGCAGCGGAAGATTATGGGGCGACCGCCATACATATGGCCGGGGGAGTCTCAGCGAATCGCGCGCTTCGCGCCGTCATGACCGAAGTTGCGGATCTACCAGTTCGTTTCCCACCTCCTGAATTGTGTACGGACAACGCCGCCATGATTGCGGCGGCGGCGCATCATCATCTGGTGAACGGCCGTCATGACTTCTTGGACATGGACGTGATTCCCAGCTTGCAGTTAGTTTAGAATCGGCCCGGCGATACAGCCTGATTGTTGCCGAAGTGATTAGTAGTAACATCGACAGCCTCAACACACTTCTATCGGTTCAAGAGTCTCTAGGACTGGCGGCTTCAGGCACCAGATCGCTCAGCCTTTTGCTGCCTGATTTACTTTTTTCAATACTGGAAAGTGTAGGCAGCCGTGACGGCCGGCTGGACCTGATTAATTTGCAGCCGGATGGGATAGAGGCCATCGTCGTGACAGACGGCCGTGTCGAAACAATAACGAGCAACGCCATCCCTGATTCTCTCAATGAAGCCATCAGCAGATGTGTCTCGCGGACAGTCCAATATGCCTATATTGAAGATTCGCAGCAAGGGGAAGCCTGGTTCGCCGCGGCCTACCCAGAGTACACATCGGATCCCTGGTCAGCCCTGATCGTTCCTATCCTGACCGGCCAGACGGCCGTTGGTTGTTTAACCATACTCAGGCCGGGCCGGCGGAGTTTTGAGCCATTTGAGCTCGTTATTTCCTCACTGTATGCCGGGCAGTTAGGCGCGGCGCTTACGAAAATGCGCTTGCAGGAAGAGCTACGGTCAACCGAGAGCCGCCTGCAGGATGCACTCCAGGACAATCACGATCTGGCAGCCATCCTGGTCCATGATCTTCAAGGCCCGCTGGGCAACATTGTTACCAGCCTGGAAATGGTTGAAGCCGGCCTCATCCAGCAAGAAGATGCGGGTGTGGACATGATGATGGATATTGCCGTGCGCAGCAGCAAACAACTGCAGTCCCTGGTTAATTCAATGATGGACATCAGCCGGCTTGAGGCAGGTCAAGAAATCACTGATCGCGAGCCGCTTGCTTTGTCAGAACTGGTAGATTATGCCGCCGAGGTGGTAAAGCCGATACTGGAACAGCGCCAGGTAACCCTGGAAAGAGAACTGGACCCGCACCTGCCTGCTGTTGATGGCAATGCCGATATCTTGCACAGAGTACTGCTAAACCTTCTTGATAACGCCCTGAAGGTTAGCCGGCCGGCGCAAAAAATCACAGTACGCACCTACAGCGCTTCCGGCAGAGCCGACGATTTTGTAGAGGTTCAGGTGGTCGACGAGGGACCAGGCATACCGGAAGAAGACCGTGAACGCATATTTGAGAAGTATGAGCGGGTGAACAACCAATCAGCCTCCAAGGGGCTGGGGCTTGGATTGGCTTTCTGCAAGCTGGCAGTAGAAGCACACGGCGGCCGTATTTGGGTGGGAGAAGCAGACGTAGGAGGCGCCTGTTTTTGCTTCACCCTACCTATCGCAGACAGACCTGACCTGGATGAATGATCCTGGCCGATTATGGTCAATTCAAAACCTCGCGCCATATCATTTCTGGCTTTATTCATCGTCTGCGTGGTTTTCCTGGTAGCATTGCTGTCGGTTCTGGAGGTTTTCGATCCCCTTCCGGACCGCGAATTGATCTGGCAAGAAGAACTCCAGGCCATGCATGTACCCCCAAAGTCGGCCGAACAGCGCTGGCTAAAAGAAGAATTACCTCTGGCCCCCCTTGAAATTCGTTTGACGGCCGCATACGGCGGCGGTGAGATAGACAGCGGCTACGGTCTGATCTTGGGCCAGGATGAAGGGAGCATCAGCATCATGATCTCGCCCCTTGGTTATGCGGCCGTCTCGCAGCAGCGGAACAGCGACGAATCAGGTGCGGTGGACTTCCTCATGCCATGGCAAACCTGGCCGCACATTCACACCGGTGACGATATTAATGAGCTTCTGGTCTATCTGGATGGTGATAGAATGACAGTGCGCATAAATCGTGAATGGTTTTGGGAGGGTGCAAACATCGAGGCGATCAGAGCGGCCGGCGTTATCGGTGAGAGCTTTGGTGAAGCGGTCATGATTAATTTCCACTCCGCCGAAATATCGGCCGTTGAAAGCAGTCAATGAACTCAGCACAAGAAAATGGACCTCAAGCAGCAGGCCATTCGCAGTTTGACTTGTTTGGCCCAGAATTCAAGCGCAATCCGTTCCCCACATTCGCCAGAATGCGCCAGGATGCGCCCATTTACGGCCATGAAGCGCCGAATGGCACGACGATCTGGTATATCACGAGATATGATCATGTCCTATCGGTGCTGCGCGATGAAACAAATTTCTGCAAAGATCCGCGCAATACGGGCGTCGCCACGACGAGCGGCAGCGCGTCGCGCAAAACGTCCATGCACCGGCTGATCAATGAGAATATGTTGTTCTCCGATCCGCCGGATCATACACGCCTGCGATCGCTGGTAAGCCAGGCCTTTACCCCTCAGCGCATTGAGCAGCAAAGCGGTTTTATAAACGCCGTAACTAATGACTTGATTGATCGCTTTCAATTCGCGCAGGAGGTTGACCTCATTGAATCCTTCGCTCTGCCAATGCCGGTTTTTGTCATCAGCCGCCTGCTGGGCATCCCGGATGAGGACCGGGAAGAGGTCGCCTTGTGGTCGCAAGCCATCATCTCACCGGGCAGCCGTAATCTTAACTACAGCGCTCGCAAACGGCGCGTGCAGGCATTTATTCGTTACCTGACCCAGATCTTCGCTCAAAGAAGGGCCGAGCCGCAGGATGACCTCATCAGCGCCCTGATTCATGCCGAAGAAGCCGGCGACAGGCTGTCCGATTTTGAACTATCGAGCATGGTGGCACTGCTGCTGGTAACGGGCCACGAGACGACCGTCAACCTCATTGGAAACGGCGCGCTGGCCCTCTTACAGCACACGGATCAACTCGCCGCGCTGCGAGAAAATCCAGACCTGTGGGGCAGCGCGGTTGAAGAGCTGCTGCGGTACGCAGGTCCGGTAGAGACATCCACTTCTCGCTGGGCATGCCAGGATATTCAGTTCGGGGGAAAGCTGATCCACCGCGGCGATCTGGTTCGTGTTGTCCTGGCGTCGGCCAATCGCGATCCGGCCCAATTTCAAGCGCCGGAGGATTTGAGAATTGACAGGGCAGACAACAGGCATCTGGCTTTCGGCTATGGGGCTCATTATTGTCTCGGTGCGCCGCTGGCGCGGTTGGAAGCCAGGATTGCCCTGAGAGCAGTTTTCGAGAGAATGGAAGGCCTGCGGCTCTCATCACCGGGCGGCAAGCTTGAGTGGCGAGCGGGCGTGCTTTTTCGCGGCCTGGAACGCCTGCCCCTAAAGTGGGACCAGGTACGCACTTAATGCAAGAATTTCGATTACCAGCTTCTGCCCAGGATATCCCTGAGGGAACTTTCAAGGCTGCCGAATCTGATGCGCCGCACCAGTCTCAACCCTGATCTTGACCGGCCGTGACGAGGGCTCGCGCTGTCTTATAAACGTCTTTGCTGCGCATAAGCGTTTCCCCCACCAGAACTGCATCCACGCCAATTTCTTTCATGCGCTGAATATCAGCTTCAGTTTTGATACCGCTTTCGCCAACCAAAGCGATCTCGGCGGGCACCATGTCTCGCAGCCGGGCCGTATTGGCGAAATCCACCTCAAATGTCTGCAGGTTGCGATTGTTTACGCCAATAATCTGCGGTTGTGCTGCAAGGGCGCGCACCATCTCTTCTTCGGAATGCACTTCAACCAAGGCCTGCATCCCGAGTTTGTGCGCCAGCCCCAGCAGATCTCCCAGTTCTGAATCTGACAGGACGCGCGTAATCAACAAGATGGCATCCGCCCCGGCGACACGCGCTTCGTACACCTGGTAGGGATGAAAAATGAAATCCTTGCGTAAAATCGGTATTCCTTTGCCTTTCTTAGCACTGTCAAGGGCCGCTTCCTTGACGGTGCGCAGATCGTCCAGCGAGCCCTGAAAGTGCCGCCTATCTGTGAGAACCGAGATAGCGCGGGCGCCCGCTTTGATATAGGTTTGTGCCAGCTCCTGCGGATCGTAATGGGGCGCTATCAGCCCTCTACTGGGAGACGCTTTTTTGCATTCCGCAATCAGCGCTACGCCAGGAGTTTTGAGTGCCTGGTAGAAATCGGCTGCCGGCGGGCTAACGGTGGCGAATGCGCGCAAATCTTCCAGCGGCACTTCGCGCATCACTTTGGGCAGGCGATCGCGATGATAGGCCATGATCTCATCGAGGATTTCACCGCGGCGTCGAGCCACCTTACTTACGCTCATCTGCAAAACTCCGAGTCTTGGCGATCCAGCCATCCAATGTCTGCGCAGCCGCACCGCTATCGACGGCGCGCCGGGCGCTTTCCAAGCTGGCAGCCCAATTGCCGTTCTCAAGACAGATAGCCGCGGCCGCATTGAGCAGCACGATATCGCGGCGTGGTCCCCGATCTACACCGCTGAGAATCGAGCGCGTGATTTCAGCATTCTCCTCCGGCGTCCCGCCTGTCATGACGTTCAGGTCGGCAGTGGAAATACCCAATTCAAGGGGATCGAGTTCAAACGTGGTCACAAGGCCATCGCGCAGTTGGCTGACCCGGTTTACGCCGCTGGTGGACAATTCATCCAATCCACCCGCACCATGGACGACAAATGCGGCCGTACTACCCAGTTCTAGCAACACATTAGCCAGTGGTTCGGTGAGCGCGGCATCGTAGACGCCAATAAGCTGGTGTGTGGCGCCGGCGGGATTGGTGAGCGGGCCAAGCACGTTGAAAATAGTTCTCTGGCCAATTTCTCGCCGCGGACCGATCGCATAACGCATCGCCGGATGGTGGTTGATGGCGTAAAGAAAGCCGATGCCCACATCACTCACGCATTCGGCAACCTGTTCGGGTGTCAGGTCGAGGTTTCCGCCCAGAGCCATTAAGACATCAGCAGATCCCGATTTACTGCTCGCCGCGCGGTTTCCATGTTTGGCCACCTTCATGCCATGCCCGGCTACGACGAATGCCGCCGTCGTCGAAATGTTAAAAGTATGCTTGCCATCCCCTCCGGTCCCGCACGTATCAAGCAGGACGCCGCCGGACACGGAGGCCGGCACCGGAACAGAAACGACGTGCTGGCGCATGGATGCTGCGCTGCCAGCTATCTCGTCAACCGTCTCACCCTTCATGCGCAGCGCGGTCAGATAACTGCCGATTTGAGCCGGCGTTGCCGCGCCATCCATGATCGCGTCCATCGCCAGCCTCGCCTGATCCTGCGTCAGATCGCGCGAGTTGATGACTTCGCCAATATAGTTTTTCAACGTCATGTTTCCACTCCAACAACAAAACCCTAAATACGTGTCACTCTGCAAAAGCTTCTTCACGACCGTTAGAGCACCGGGAGCACCTCAAGCCAGGCCTCGGGTTCATTGGCCGCGGCAATCGCATCCGGCGATCCCATTACTACCACGTGACCTGCCCGGTTCACCGCTTCCAATACATCGGCAAAGGCTTTAAAATCTGCCACGGTCGTGCCCAGCACCTCGTCGCGATACTGCTGGCGTTCCTTATCGGTTTTGCCGAGCAGGTAGCGCACCATGCTGGTAAACCCCTTGGCATCGGGAAGCTGGTAGGCATCAAGCGAGCCAATGGCGCCAATGATATTCTTGGTCAATTCACCCTCACTCAGGTCAACTGTGCGCAGGAAACCGGCCGTCTTATCATAGGCTTCCAGTGTGCCGGTGAGGTTCGGGTCACGATAAGAAAGATAGTTAAACGTGCCCGTTTCTTTATTGAAAGAATTGAATGCCCCGTAGGCGCCACCCTGCACGCGAATCTTCTCCCACAGCCATGTGGTACGCAGGAAATTGGAAATTACACTGACCGATCCATTCAGTTCGTAACCGAGGTCGTAGAGATTAGCTCCCTTACCCACATAATTAACCGGTGCCGGGATAGTCAATCCTTCGTTCTCCGCCAGAGGAACTGGCGCCCAATCGATCTCACGCAGTTCCTTATGCGGCAGCGCACTTACCAGGCCGGCCAACTGCGGGGCAAACGTTTGCCAGTTATCAGCATCCAGGGTGACGTTGAGCAGCATTGAAGCGCGGTTGATGATATGCTCGCGCGTCGACTCCAATCGATCAAGAATAGCGGGCCAATCACTCTCAATCTCTTTCTCCAGGCGGCGTAAGAAGAATAATTGGTCAAGCCCGCCAATCTGTTCGGAGACCCAATCTGTGCGGCTGAAATGGGCCTTCAACCGCGAATTGACCACAGCGTGCCCCGCCGGGATAAGGCTTGATTCACTACTTGCCTTGGCCCGGAGCACGATTTGCCTAAAGCGCTCCGGATTATCCAGTTTCGCTGTCAGCAATATATCGCGCAGAATGTCTACCAAATCCGCGGTTTGTTCCATCGTTGCTTTTCCGCTGAGGAAGAACCAGGCGATGTCGGAATCGCTTGCGCGCACGGCCGAAGTGAATGTCGAGCTGCCGATACCACCTGTCTTGCGGCCGATTCTTTGCGAGAGTTTGACAAAATCTTCGGTTTCCGTGCCCATGCTCAGAAGCAAATTGCCGAACAATCCGATGAAAGGCAGCAAATCTTGCGGCAGCGCCCGCAGGTCAAAGCCAACATCCAGGTACGCAATACCATTTGTAAACAAGTCGTGGTATAGAACCGGACTGCCATCCAACTCAGACGTCTCGATGGGAATTGTTTTGATTTCGCGATCGAGATCGGCCAGGGTCAGCATGGGCAGCGTGGCCAGGGCTTCCGGTGAGTCCGGCGCTTCTTGCAGGCGTTTGAGTTCCGCCGTATTGTCGATGACCTTCTGCAGCTCCACATCTGAAAAACTCGAGCGGATTGCGGCCAGGCGCGACTTTTCCCGTTCGTCCTGCTGCCGGCCAAGTTCGGGATCCGGCTCAAGGATGACAGTCGTGCGGTGCTGGTTTTCCAGCAGGTAGCGGCGAATCAACGATGGTAGATAGTCATCATCCTCCACCAGAAGTTCTTTCACCTCCGCCAATGGCTGCTCATAACGCAGCGGCAGCAAGGGATCACGGCCGTATGACCAGGTGTCAAGTGAATTGAAGAGCAGGCCCAGGCCGCGCGGGTAGGAACCTGTATTGTTCTCGCGCAGAGAAAACTCAATCGTATTCAATGCCGCTTCGACCATATCGGGTTCCAGGCCTTCATCTGCCAAGTGCTCAAGGGTGTCGTTGATAAGCGTTTCTACCTGATCAACATTGCCATGATCAACGCCCTTCAAACCAACAGAAAAAGTCATCTGGCGCGTGGATGTAGACAAACCGCCGCCTGTCACGTCCTCGCCCAATCCCGAATCGATCAGCGCTTTGCGCAGCGGCGATGCCTGCGTACTGACGAGGGCATACGAGAGCACGGACAGAGCCATCACCAATGTGGCATCCTCAAACTGCGGTAAGAGCCAGTTCACCTGCACAAGGGACTTCGGCGTACGGCCGTTACCGGCGCTGTCGTCGACAACATACGGATATACGATGCGCATCGCCTGGCCAAACGCCGGCTGGATCGCTACCTCTGAATCTATTTCCTGTACATCAAATTCAGACAGGTATACGTCCAAAAGGCGTAATCGTTCGTCCGGATCGTCATCTCCGTAGAAGAATATCAGCGCGTTTGCCGGATGATAGTAAGTCGTGTGGAACTCCTTGAACTGTTCGTAGGTCAAATCAGGAATCGCCACCGGATCGCCGCCTGATTCATGGGCATAAGCATTATCCGGAAACAGGGAGTGAAAACTATAGCGATAAAGAACGCTGTCCGGCGAGGAGAATGCGCCTTTCATCTCATTAAATACTACGCCTTTGTAGATCAGCGGATCGTCAGTGGCGGACAGCTCGAAATGCCAGCCTTCTTGCTCAAGATGGTGGCGCGTGATCAATGGGAAGAACACGGCGTCCAGATAGACATCAACCAGGTTGTAGAAATCTTGCAGGTTTGTGCTTGCCACCGGGTAGACGGTCTTATCGGCAGCGGTGAACGCGTTCAGGAAAGTTTGCAGCGAACCTTTCACCAGTTCGACGAACGGTTCCCTGACCTGATATTTTCTGGAACCGCCAAGCACGGCATGTTCCATGATATGCGCCACGCCGGTGGAGTCCGCCGGCGGCGTGCGAAATGTAATTCCGAAAACTTTGTTTTCGTCGTCGTTTTCAATCGAAAGCAGCTCTGCGCCAGACTTTACGTGACGCCAGATGCGTGCTCTGGCATTTATTTCGTCAACATGCTCATCACGCAGCAGTTCAAAGCCGTGTGTTATGGTCATTCTGATACCTCAACTGATTTTCGTATGGAGTGGACGGAAATTGTGATTGTCATCCCTTGTGGCGCGAACAACAGTCACTCTCTGGAGAACGTTAACCCATTGAAACATGCATGCCAACAATTTCTCATGCAAACCCGTACCCGACGATTATGCTTGCTGATCTAACGGCCGTCCAGGAAATTGCGCAGTATCTTCTTTCCGTGTTCGGTAAGGATGCTTTCAGGATGGAACTGAACCCCGACAACCGGATACTCTTTATGCCGCACGCCCATCACCTCACCTTCACTCGTAAAAGCGATAATCTGCAGACAATCGGGCAAAGGCTCCTCTACTATGAGCGAATGGTATCTGGTAGCCTGAAATGGGCTGGGAACGCCATTAAATAATCCATCGTTTCCATGGTAAACCGGTGAGGTCTTGCCGTGCATCAGGCGCGGCGCTCTGGTGACATTGCCGCCATAAACTTGCCCGATACATTGGTGCCCCAGGCATACGCCGAGAATTGGAATTTGCGGCCCAAACTCGCGAATAACCTCTTTGGAAATACCACCGTCGTCCGGATCGCCAGGGCCGGGACTGACCACGATGCGTTCAGGATTTAATTCGCGGATCTCTTCCAATGTAATCTGGTCGTTTCGAACGACCTCGACTGCAGCGCCCAGTTCTCCCAGATACTGCACAAGGTTGTAAGTAAATGAGTCGTAGTTGTCGATGACTAGGATCATAATTTCACCCTGACACATGCTTAAATATGGTCTCTATTCAGCGGCCGCTGCGGCAGCTTCTTTCTCATGCTTGTCGATGCGTTTTCTTGCTTTGCGGCTGAACTTGTTCCAAACACCCGTGAAACCCATCGCCTTACGCATCATTGTCAACGTCTCTTCAGCTATCTCGTTGGTACGCAGGGTTCCTTCGTAGATCACCTGCTCCACGTAACCGCTGTCCGATTCTATCCTGTCACGTCTTTCGCGTATGGGATCTAGGAAATTGTTAATGGCGACCGTCAGCTTTTCTTTCACCTCCACATCCCCCACCTGGCCCACGCGATAGCGCGCCTTCAAATCTTCGACTTCCGTCTTGTTGGGATTGAAGTAGTCGTGGTAAATAAACACCGGATTCCCCTCAACTGTGCCCGGAATATCAGCCCGGATGCGCTTGGGGTCGGTATACATGCCATGAACCTTCTTGGCAACAGTTTTTTCATCGTCAAAGAGATAGATCGTATTGCCAAGGCTCTTGCTCATCTTGGCGCTGCCATCAGTGCCAATGAGCGTATCGCCTTCCACCAGGTAATCAGGTATGGGAAATATCTCTTCGTAAAGGTAATTAAACCTGCGGGCAATCTCGCGCGTGATCTCCACGTGAGCCTGGTTGTCTTTCCCCACAGGAACAAGATGCGCCCTGGGCATCAAAATATCGGCTGCCTGCAACACAGGGTAACCTAGGAGTCCAAAAGGCATCTCCGTGATATTTGCCGACCGGGCCATATCCTTCAGCGACGGCAGGCGGCTCAGGCGCTCCACAGTCAGCAAGTTTTCAAAGAAGAGATTCATTTCATAAACCGCGTGGATCGCGCTCTGCAAGTAAATTGTCGATTTCGCGGGATCGAGACCACAGGCCAGATTGGCAAGAGCTACTTCGTAGGCATTTTCGCGGATGGCGAAAATGTCTTCTTTGGTATTCTTCGTGGTCAGCATATGCAGGTCGGCAATGATGAAGTAGCACTCGTATTCATCTTGCAGCCTGACGCGATTGCGGATGCTGCCAACATAATGCCCAAGATGCATCTTGCCCGTCGGCCGATCTCCCGTAAGTAGTCGTTTCTTTTCCATAGAATTTCACCAATAATCCTTTCCGTTGTTCAGCCCGTCGCTGAGTCTCCAGCGAACTTGAAAGCTGAAAAATAAGGAATCGCCAATCGCCTCACACCAGCCCTTGTTCAGCGCGCTCTACAGCAACCAGGAGTGCCTTAGCCTTATTCACGCTTTCCTCGTATTCACTGGCCGGATCGCTATCCGCCACAATACCGGCGCCGGCCTGGACGGAAACCTGGCCATCGTGCACCAACATCGTGCGTATGGCGATACATGTATCCATACTGCCGTCATAGCTGAAATAGCCTGCCGCCCCGGCATACAAGCCGCGCCGCTGGCCTTCCAGCTCTTCGATAATCTCCATCGCCCGTACTTTTGGCGCTCCGCTAACGGTTCCGGCGGGAAATGTGGCGCGCATCAGGTCGAAGGCATCCAGATCGGGACGCATCCGTCCTTCGACATGGCTTACAATGTGCATCACATGACTGTAGCGTTCAATTACCATCAAGTCGCGAACGCGTACGGTGCCATACTCACAAACACGGCCGATATCATTCCGGCCCAGATCGATGAGCATCACATGCTCCGCCCGTTCCTTGGGATCCGCAAGCAGTTCTTCCTCCAACGCTTTGTCTTCGGCCTCAGTGGCGCCCCGCCGTCTGGTCCCTGCGATCGGCCGGACACTGGCAATACCATCTTCCAACCGCACATGCATCTCAGGCGACGCGCCAACAACCTGCATATCCAGATCACCAAAATCAAAATAAAACATGTACGGGGACGGGTTTAACATGCGCAAGGCGCGGTAAAGCTGGAATGAATGGGCATCCGTGCGGCGGCTGAAACGCTGGCTCAAGACCACCTGGAAGATATCTCCGGCGGCTATGTACTCCTTAGCCTCGCGCACGATCTCTTCATATCGCTCCCGCGGCATATTTGACTTCGCCCCGCCGTTTTTTCTACCTGCCCAATTGCGCTGCGGAACCGCCGGCAGCGGACGCAGTAATTTCTCGCTGATGCGTTCAATGCGCTGGATGGCTTCCACATATGCCTGTTCAACATCCTCTTTGACATGGGCGTTGGCGAGAATGATCAGCCGGTGACGCGCATGATCAAAGACCACGAGCGTATCCGCCAAAAGAAATATGGCGTCGGGAATGTCCAGGGCCGGTTCGGCCGTCTCCGGAAGTCGTTCGAAAAAGCGCACGACGTCATACCCAAGATACCCGACAGCGCCACCATTAAAGCGCGGCAGCCCATCCAGATCGGCGGGAACAAACTGGGACATTTCTTCGCGAAGGACATCCAGAATGTCATTGTTTCCAGGAATGGTCTGAACCTCTTTCCCGTCTCTGCCTGTCACGGTGACGGTACGGCCGTTTAAAGTTACCATGCTACGTGGGTTAACGCCCACAAATGAGTAACGGCCTACCTGTTCTCCGCCCTCTACAGATTCCAGCAAGAAGGAAGGTCCTGATTCATTCAGCAGCTTTAGATACACGGACACTGGCGTTTCCAGGTCGGCAGTGAATTCCCGATAGACCGGAATCAGATTCGCCGGCCCTTTGGCGAGTGCACGAAATTCAGTAAGTGTCGGTTGGTAAACGTCCATAGCGCAAGTCCTCGATCTGGTGGTGGCCGGCGTCGAAAATGGTCCGCCGGCCACCACAAAATTTATTATTCAACCACGGGGCAAAGCTCTAATGCGGCAAGGATATCCTCTTCCGGATATTCATAGTCTCGCAGTTGGCCCTTCATGAAGGCTTCATAGGAAGCCATATCGAAGTGCCCGTGGCCTGAAAGATTAAACACAATTACTTTCTCTTCACCGCTTTCTTTACACTTAAGCGCTTCTTCGATAACCACGGCAATGGCATGAGTCGGTTCAGGCGCCGGCATAATCCCTTCGGAGCGAAGGAAGGTTATGGCCGCATCAAATGTCGCGAGCTGGTTGATCGCCCGTGCCTCGACATAGCCATGATTCACCAGACCGCTGACCAGCGGAGCCATGCCGTGATAGCGCAGCCCACCAGCATGGATCGCCGGCGGAACAAAGGTATGGCCCAGCGTGTGCATCTTCACAACCGGCGCCATACGCGCAGTATCACCGTAGTCATAGATATACTTGCCTTTCGTCAGCGTCGGTGAAGCGGTTGGTTCGGCGGCAATGACGCGCGTATTCTTACCTTTGGTAAGGTTCTCATAGATGAATGGAAAGGCAAAACCTCCAAAGTTAGAACCACCCCCGGTGCAGGCAATGATGATGTCAGGATATTCGCCGGCCATTTCAAGCTGCTCCAGTGTCTCCTGCCCGATGACCGTCTGGTGCATCAGCACATGGTTCAATACCGAACCCAGGCTGTACTTCTTCGTACCTCCGGACATGACCGCCACCTCAACGGCCTCTGAAATCGCGATACCCAGCGATCCCGGGCTGTCCGGATCCTGTTCCAGGACCGAGCGCCCATAATTGGTGGTTGGTGTCGGGCTGGGATACACATCCGCACCGAACGCCTCCATCATGATCCTGCGGTAAGGCTTCAGATTGTAGGATACCTTGACCATGTAAACTTCCAGGTCCATATCAAAGAAATTGCAGGCCATGGCCAATGCTGAACCCCATTGTCCGGCGCCAGTTTCCGTCGTCATCGCCTTCATGCCTTCCTCTTTGTTGTAGAAAGCCTGGGCAATCGCCGTATTCGGCTTGTGCGACCCAACCGGATTCACACCTTCATACTTGTAATAGATATGCGCCGGCGTATCGAGCGCTTCTTCAAGACGAACTGCGCGATAGAACGGCGTCGGCCGCCACAGTTTATAGATGTCGCGTACCGGTTCCGGGATCTCAATATAACGATCAGTGCTTACTTCCTGGCCAATAATGGCCATTGGAAAGAGCACATTGAGAAATTCCGGCGTGACAGGTTCCAGAGTCTGCGGGTGAAGGACCGGCGACGGCTCAAACGGCAGGTCGGCATTGATGTTGTACCATGCTTTTGGCAAGCGGCTTTCATCGAGAATAAACTTGTGTTGCTTAGTCATTGTAACAATCTCCTTTTCTAATCACCTACCCATTGCAGTGGTTTTCCACATCGCTGCAATGAAAATACAAAAAACGCTCTCGTCCCTGAACAGGGACGAGAGCGTATAATTTCTCCCGCGGTACCACCCGGATTAGGCTGGCGGCATATTCACCAAAGAAAAAAACGCGCCGTGATTGCGCGTTTGAGCCAGCCTCACTCTGTCAGGTCCAGTAGTTATTCTACGAGACCAATGCATTGCTAACGGGTGCACATCCGTCCCGAGCTACTTCGCCTCTTGTTCGCCCGGGAAGCTCCTCGGCCCATTCACCTGCTACGCTGACATTGGCCTCTCAGCATTATGGCCAACTCTCTAAGACCCGCTCTGCAGGTTACTCTTCCGACTCTACGCTTTTATCAATTTAATTTGCAAGATAGTAGCACGCTCAATTGCCAGTGTCAAATATCTTTTTTGGCGGCGGACTGTATTAGTGTGCAGATGAATTGTTACTACGGCCAGCCGGCTTGCCTGTATACTGGATTTGTCCGGCATTTTTAACGGGACGACAAACTAGAGACAATACTTCCATGATGAAAATACCAGGCGTTTTGCTGCTTATCCTCGTCTTAGTCCTTTCAGGCTGCAAGAACAGCTCTGAGCTCCCGCCGTCATCTGAGCCGATTCAGGAATCGACTGCCATTCCTACTTCCGCCCAACCACTTGCCACGGCGACGACGCCGACCGAGACACCGCTCCCGGTTGAGGAGGAACTATCCGCGACGGAAGGGGCGACCGAAACGCCCGCGCAGGATAACACGGTTGTTCCAACTGAACAGACTCCCATGTCTCCGTCACTATTTCCGGGATCCTGGGATGACCGGGACATTTATTTAAGCGGCGTAATTCCCGATGAATCGGCCGTTCTGAACGAACTGCCGGGGGCAACCGTTTATCACATGACTATAGATATAACTGATCCGACATTGGTCACCGGGAAAATGGAGGCGCGTTATACAAACCGGGAGGACGTGGCGCTGGAGGAACTGGTTTTGCACTTGTTCGCGCCTTCGCTTGGCGGCGGCATCGATCTCTCAGATATTCGTCTCGACGGTAAAACGGCCGAATCGCAAATTGAAGGCGGCATTTTGCGAGTGAAACTTGAAGCTCCCCTTGAACCGGGCGAGCAGGTAGTCCTCTCACTGGATTTCACAACATCTGTTCCAGGCGAAGAAAGCACCAAGTACAAGGTGCTGGCCTTTGATCAAAACATCCTGGCTCTGGCCCATTTCTACCCAATGTTCGCTGTCTTCGACGATGAGGGATGGCATGATGAGCCGGCGGCCGATCACGGAGACGAAACATTCGCCGACATGAGTTTCTATCTCGTCCAGGTAGATGCGCGCGCGGACCAGGTTATTGCCGCCACCGGCGTTGATGTGGGCGGCGAGGGATCAAGCAATTTCAAACGCGTGATATTTGCCGCCGGACCAGTCCGTGACTTTTACCTTGCAGCCAGTAACGATTATGGCGTACTGCAGAAGCAGGTTGGTCCGGTCCTGCTGAACAGTTACGCGCCATCCGATCTAATGGACGGCGCGCAGATAGCCCTGGAAGTTGCCGCTCGCGCACTGGAGAGCTTCAGTGAACGTTACGGCCCCTATCCATACAGCGAGCTGGACGTTGTGAGCACGCCGACCGACGCATTAGGCATCGAGTATCCGGGCATATTCGCAAACGCAGTTCGCATCTACGAGCTTTCCGGTAGTTCCTCCACCGGGATGCCCAACGCGACGCTTCTTGAATCAACGACCGCGCATGAAACAGGACACCAATGGTTTTACAATCTGGTCGGCAACGATCAATTAAACGAACCCTGGCTGGACGAGGCGACGACCCAATACGCCACCTGGCAGTATTACATCGATAGCTACGGGGAACAAAATGCACAGGGTTATTATGACAGCCTCGAGGGACGCTGGGGGCGTGTCAATTTTGAGGAGATTCCAATCGGGCTGCCTGCCGAGGACTACTCAGGAGCCGAATACGGAGCCATTGTTTACGGCCGTGGCCCCATATTTCTCAACGAACTGGCCGAACGAATGGGCCAGGACGTTTTTGATGCGTTCATGCGTGACTACGTAGATCAGTATCGCTGGCAGATCGCCTACGCGGACGATTTTATGCGTCTGGCCGAAGAGCACTGTAACTGTGACTTATCCGAACTGTTTAATGAGGAAGTCTTCGGCAAATAAGCAGAAATTTGCCTTTTTATTTTGAAGCGAGCATCCTCATGTATTCAGGTGATCTATTAGAGCCCTCAGACCCAGGAGATAACTTCGCCAGCCAAATCCGGCAATCTGGCCAACGCAAACCGGAGCTATTACAGACGTATGGCGAAACGGCTCGCGGGAATAGACGTTGGATAAATGAACTTCTACCGCGGGCAAGCCGGTTGCCGCAATCCCGTCGCGCAGAGCAATACTGTAATGGGTGAAAGCGCCGGGATTGATAACAATGCCGTCTGCGTAATTCATCCCCTCGTGCAGCGCGTCAATGAGTACGCCCTCGTGATTTGATTGTTGAATACGAACCTCGCAGATTGCCTCAGCGGCGGCGTCCCGTATCGCTGCGTCGATTTCGGCCAGCGACAAATATCCATAGACTTCGGGTTCACGCTTTCCCAGAAGATTCAGATTCGGTCCGTGAAGGACGAGTATTTTTAGCATTTTGGATTTACCCTCTTTTATTTTTCTGCGTCCGCCGCGGCAATATCCGCATACTGCGCGCGTGTAACCTCAAGCAAGTCGGCGGGAGCCAGTTGAATTTGCTGCCCCCTTTCACCGGCGCTCACCACTATCTCGACGATAGATGCGGCCGATTCATCCACAAAAACCTGAAAACCGCGGTTCACGAGCGCCAGGGCGGAAATGCCGCCCACCTGCAAACCGGTCAACGCCTCAGCTTCGCGATGTGACGCCATTTTCAGCTTTTTCTCTCCCGCCCTCTTTGCCAGCGCTTTAAGGTCAAGCTGTCTGTTGGCCGGAATAATTGCCAGAATTGGTTTGCCGCCCGCGCCACGCGGCACCACCAGCGTTTTGTAGACCTGATCGGAGGGCATACCCAATGCCCGCGCAACTTCTTCCGCATCCCGCAGATTGTCGGGATAGGAGAACGGCTTGTAGGGAACTTTCTTTCCATCAAGAAACTTCATCGCCAATGTTTTTCTTGAAGCCATTTTGCTAATCCGCCCTCTTTAAAAAAATGCCGGCCTGATCGCCTGGATCTAGACGGATCGCCGCGACCGTAACAATAACATAACCAGGCCTGCAGACACAAGCAAGGCGAGACCTAGAACCCAATAAGCCATATTGTCGCTTGTAGCTGTTGTTTGCAGGTGGGCATCCTCCGGCAGGACCTGGCCCTTGGCAAGTGAGCCTGTCGGTTGATCAGCGGTGGCCACGGGTAGGGGCGCAGCTGTTGCCGTAAACGCCGGCGGCGGTGTGGGAGTCGTGGTTTTCGTTGGCGTTGCCGTCGCAGTTGCCGTCGCAGTTGCCGTTGGCGTCACAGTTGGTGTCTCCGTCGGAGTTGCCG
>JBJYWZ010000124.1:73151-76086 GCA_046259725.1 Promineifilaceae bacterium (SeqCode)
GCAGTTGCCGTTGGCGTCACAGTTGGTGTCTCCGTCGGAGTTGCCGTTTTGGTTGGCCATGGCGTGTAGGTCGGGCTAATTTCGGGCGTGACTGTCAATGTAGCCCGCACTGGTGTGGCTTCTATCTCTGGCAATATCTCCTCAATTTTCACATCGTTCTCCACTAAAAACAGGGGCGGTCCTCCAATATCGCACGCCCCATCACACCTTGCGCCATCCAGCGAGATCAAATAATCTCCATCTTCAGCGCTGATGGCTTCGCTGCGTCCGGAATAATCAACCAGGGTTCCCTCTTCTGCTAGCGCCGGAACCTGGAGCAACAAAGCCGTGTCATCGCGCGCCCAGAGAATGCGAATCGATTGATCTACCTTGCGAAAAGTGACCACAAAATAGTCGTCTGCCTGCTGAATATCTACCGGGCCGGAAAAACCTTGCAGCAGCCTGATCGTCGTCCGGTAAGCGAGGTAGGCCGGCCGGTGCGAGTAATCCGGTCGAAGAATGCCAAATGATTCACCGCCCTCCGGCAATAAGATATCTATCAATTTGTAGACGCCAATACTTTCAGCGCCGGAGGCAAAACCAAGTGCATACGCCTGCACCAGATACCATGCCTGCTGGTCGAGATCGACCTGGAACTGCGGCCGTACAACAGGCCACCAGGGGTCGAGATTTGGCGCCGCATTCGTTTCATTTATCCAGATTGGCTTATCGATGCCGTAAGAATTCTGCAAGTTATCTGCCGCTTTCACCAACTCGGCGACCGTTTCCACCCGGAAGTAGATGTGCAGTGATAGAACATCAAAGAAATAGTTTGATTCGGCCGCTTCCGGTACTTCCAGGAGCGCTTTAAAAAACGCGTTCAGATAGTCCGGATCGTGCCAATATGAGTAACCGGCCAGGTGAATGACCGCCTCAGGATCGTATTCCTTGGCCACCAAATAGGCGACCTGGAGCAGACGAACATATTCTTCCACAGTGCCGTCAAACTCATGCCCGTAAACACCACCTTCAATTTCAGGTTCATTCCAAATGATCCAGTGATGCACACCGCGCGGACCGTAATATTCAACGATCCTGCGTATATAATTTGCCCAAAGATTGTCCGGATCGTCAATAGGCAGGAAGAGACCACGCGGCACACCCGAATACGGCTCGCCATCGGTCGCCCAGGCCGGCGTATTTTTCAGCAAACCCAACACAGTGCGGTTCTGGTTGTTCGCTTCAACAAGCCACTCCTCCAGAACGTGCAGTGTGTTCCAATCCTCGGCGTCTTTCGGCTGGATCTCGTTCCAGTAGAATAGAATTCTCTCCCAACCGACGCCTAACTCGGCCGCTTCTTGCGGCGCCCAGAAAGATTCGATCGCGCCGAAACGGCCGTCAACCTGAGGCGGCGTGGCCGTTGGCTCCGGCTGAGTCGTTTGCGCCAGACTTTGCCGTCCTGCGGAAAAAATCAGCGCCAGGCCAACGACCACAGCGATTAGCAGTAATCTTTGTCGATGATCAGTATTCACACAATTCCTAAACCACTTTCCGTCACAGCCAATTATCTCCAGACTGCCATGTTTTACGCGGCAGTTGCATGCGCCGGTAAGCGAGCAAGATTATAATACCGACACGTTTCACAATGGTAGTGATTCAAGGAGGCCCCAATGAACCGCTTCAACTCTGCCGCTATCGCTGTCCTGATAACGATCACGCTCATCGGGATCATGTGGTTGTTACTCGATGAATCAACCGTTTCTCCTGCTTTTGCCCGGCCTGAAGCAGGTGCAGGGCTGCAAGGACCACTGGTTCCCAGCACTGCCAACGATTTTATTCTTCCCGGTACGCAGCCGGGGTCACTAATTCACAGCGTGACCGATCCATCCCAATGTACGAACTGCCATGCCAACTATGATCCCGCTCCGGGGCAGCCGCCGGAGACACGAACCTGGCAGGCCTGGCAGGGAAGCATGATGGCCCAGGCAGGCCGCGACCCGCTGTTTTTCGCCGCCCTCGATGTGGCCAATGCCGGAGCAGCCGAAGCCGGCGAGTTTTGTCTGCGCTGCCACCTGCCGCGCGGTTGGCTCGAAGGACGTTCCAGCACGCCGGATGGCTCTGAGATGACGGGCGAAGATCGTGAAGGCGTCCAGTGTGAGGTCTGCCACAGGTTGGTTGATCGCGAATACACTCCCGGCAATCCGAATAGGGACGAACAAATCCTGGATGACCTCGATCTACCTGTCGCGTCAGTCGGTAGCGGGCAGATGATCATCGATCCCGAAGATTTCCGGCGAGGACCATTTGATATTGTGACTGATCTCGGTTTTGATCCCCACGCCCTTGCTCAGAACGCGCACACTCTTGTCTCGCCTTATCATCAAGATTCGGAACTTTGCGGCACATGCCACGACATCAATAATCCCATCTTCAGCTGGGACGAGGGAAGCCAGAGCTACCAACCGAACCCGCTTGATGAACCGGGCGACATAAGCGAGGGTTTTCCGATAGAAAGAACTTTCAGCGAATGGAAGCTGAGTGATTTCAACACGCCTGCGGGCGTCAAGCTGCCCAAGTTCGGCGGCAACAAGGAATCTGTCTCCACCTGCCAGGACTGCCATATGAAGAATATTACAGGGACCGGCGGCGCCTTTTTCGGTGGCAGCGGCATCGTGCGCCGTGATATGCCGCTCCATGATTTAACAGGCGGCAATACATGGGTTCCGGAAATCATTCCGCTGCATCCTGAATACGGCGATCTGTTCGCTGAGGGCTCACCACGGCGCGAGGCGTTAGATAACGGCATTCTCCGGGCGCGTGAAATGCTCCAGAATGCCGCTCGCCTCAAAGTCAGCCGGGACGAAAACCAGCTCTCGGTGACGGTTTATAATGACAGCGGTCACAAGCTGCCAACCGGCTACGTTGAAGGGCGCCGCATGTGGCTGCAAGTTGAAGG
>JBJYWZ010000125.1:0-5372 GCA_046259725.1 Promineifilaceae bacterium (SeqCode)
GCATGGCCTGTAGATTACCCTGGAGCACATGCAGCGGGTGGCGCAGTTCGTGAGCTATATCAGAGAACATCCTCTTTCGGAGGGCCTCGGACTGCTCCAACTGCGCAGCCATCTCATTGAAAGCGGCGGCTACGGCAATCATTTCCTGGCTGCCGTGCGGCTCCACGCGCGTATTGAATTTCCCTCTGCCAATGTTCGTGGCGGCTTCTTCAAGATCGGACATGGGACCGGCTAATATACGGCTGGCAACGATTCCGGCGATGACAGCAACGGCAACCAATATGCCTATACCCATGACGGGATTGGGAACCAGGCTTTCCTGCTGAATCTGCTTGAAGTAAGCCACGACTTCCGGCGGCGGAGGGATACCCGGATAGGCATAGTTAAGGCGCATGAGGACGGCGGCAAGTGACATCGAAATGATGAGCACAAGGCCAAAGACGATGCTCAGACGGACCCAGAGGCGATTCATGACTCTCCCTCCCCTGCCAGGCGATAGCCGATGCCGTAGACGGTCTGTACATAGGTTGGATGGCGGGGATCGGGCTCGATCTTCTGGCGCAAATTGCGGATGTGGCTGTCAAGAGTACGCTCCACGCCCTCGTAATCGACGCCCAGGGCTCTATTGATCAGCTCGCCGCGCCTGAATACGATGCCTGGCTGTTTCATCAAAACCAGCAGCAGATCGTACTCCGTGGGCGTGAGCTCGACCAGTCGGTCATCCACCCGCACCTCGTGGCGAGAGAGATCCATTTCGATGCCGGAATAGCGCAGCTGCTGCGGCTGGTACGCCTCCTGAGTACGCAATCGGGCCCTGACGCGGGCCAATACCTCGCGCGGGTTGTAAGGTTTGGTGACATAATCATCAGCGCCCAATTCCAGCCCGATGATCTTATCCGCGTCTTCAACTCGCGCGGTGAGCATGATAATGGGGATATGCGACAGCGTGGGATCGGATCGCACCAGGCGGGTGATGTCATAGCCGTCACGATCGGGCAGCATGAGGTCCAGCAGCATCAGCTCCGGTTTTTCGCTGCGCAGTTGGTGAACGGCCGTTTTCCCATCGTAGGCGACGAGCACATCATAGTTCGCTTGCTCCAGATAGGCGCGCATAAGGCGTACTACTTCGCGATCGTCGTCAACGACGAGAACTTTCTGTCTCATCTTTCGCCCCAGATTCTTTTTCCACAAGCCGAGCAACGTGCTGCGCGGCTCTTTCCTGGAGCTTTCGCTCCGAACGTTCGCGCCAATTGGCGATGAACGAAACCAGCCACCACAGCAATAATATCAGAACTGCGCCCGCGAGGAGAAGCGGGAGCGCACTCAGCAGGGACGCCGCATCAAATATCAGGACGATTAGACCGCCGCCCACCACGAGGAGCGTCCCTACGGTCATCCACAAATAGGCGCGTTCGTTCTTTGAATCCCTTTTCACGGTCCTTACTACTCGTATCGCAGCGCCTCGATCGGCTGCAGTTTTGATGCTCGCCAGGCCGGATAGATGCCAAATATCAGGCCAACGGCCGCGGCAAATGAGGCGGACAGCATCACGGTTCTGGCGTCGATGACCATTGTCAGATCAAATACAGTGGAAGCGGCCCGCGTCATCAACCAGCCCAACATGATACCCAGGGCGCCGCCCAATAAACTCAGCACCATGGATTCCAACAGGAACTGCACAAGGATGTCGCGGCGAAACGCGCCGATCGCCTTGCGAATGCCGATCTCACGCGTACGCTCCGTTACGCTAACCAGCATGATGTTCATAATTCCGATACCGCCAACCAGCAGAGAGATCGCAGCAATGGCACCCAGGAAGGCCGTCAGTGAGGCGGTCACCGTATTTACTGTATCCAACAGGCTGGACTGGTCAAAGATTGAAAAATCATCGTCTTCGCCATAGATAATGTCATGCCGCTCACGCAGCGTCTCCGTCACTTCGGCAATCACGTCGTCAACCTGCTCGCTGCCTGCGGCCTCCACCGCGATAGTGCTCACGGCTTTTTGTCCGTGGCGCGTGCGGTCGCTGTAGAGCCGGCTTAGCGCAGTGGAGATGGGAATATACACATTATCGTCGGTGAATCCGCCAATACCGCCGCCCCCCTCCTCAAGCACGCCGATGACCTCGTAACTGACGCCATTGATTTTGATCTGTCCCCCGACGGGATATTCCATACCGAAGAGGTCAGAGGCAACGCCGGCGCCAAGTACCGCCACGCGCGCCGAGGTCGCCAGGTCCCCTTCCGTGAGGCCGTCGCCCAATTGATATTCATTCAGATTGTTGATAGCCATATAGTCCGGAGAAGCGCCGCTTACGGCCGTATTAACCGATTCGCCGCCGTAGGTCACCGTTTGCTGGCCCTGAATGACAGCGCCAACTCGCGAAGCCGAAGGCACATTTCCGCTATCCGAAAGCGCCGCGACATCTTCCATGCTCAGCGACGGATAGCCATCGCTGTTGTCATAATCGGTTGAAATGGATACCAGGTTCGTGCCGATGGAGTTGATTTCGCTCGTAATATTTTCACTAAAGCCATTGCCAATAGCCATGAGAGCGATAACGGAGGCGACACCGATAATGACACCCAACATGGTCAATATGGCGCGCATCTTGTTGGCAGCGATGCTATCCAGCGCTGTAAAAAAGCTTTCTGCAAGATTCATTACTTATCCTTCATACCCGTACGTTACTCTGCGGACAATCACTCAGTGAGACGGTTCGTCGACAACTAAACCGTCGAGGAGCCAGATTGTGCGCCGGGCGCGTTCGGCGATTTCAGGGTCATGGGTGACCATAATGACAGTCATGCCCAATGCATTAAGATTATCAAACAGGTCCATGATTTCCGCACCCGTCTGCGAATCGAGCGCTCCTGTCGGTTCGTCGGCCAGGATGATGTCCGGCCTGGTAACCAGGGCGCGGGCGATGGCCACGCGCTGCTGCTGGCCACCCGACAGCTCATCGGGCTTATGATCCATGCGGTCGCCAAGACCGACATTGTGCAGCGCCTCAGCGGCCCGCTGCGAACGCTCGCCCCGGCCTACTCCCGAATACATTAAGGGCAGGCTGACCTGCTTCAAGGCTGAGGTGCGCGGCAGCAAATTAAACTGCTGGAAGACAAAGCCGATGCGCCGGTTGCGGATCCTGGCCCGCTGGTCGCTCGTCAGGCGGCTGACATCCTCACCGCCCAAGATATAGGTGCCGCTGTTTGGCGTATCCAGCACGCCGATCATGTTCATCAGGGTGCTCTTTCCTGAGCCTGACGGCCCCATGATGGCCACGTATTCGCCGTCACGAATATCCAGGTCAACGCCGCGCAGCGCATGGACCACCTGGGTGCCCATCTCGTAGCTCTTGGTGATATTGCGCATTTCAATGGCGTTACGGTGTATAGGCGCTGTTTGCTCCATGTTTATCGCTGTCTGAGGTACGGCCGTTTCTGCCTGATCGTTCAAAGCTGATATCTCGTTCATTGTCGACCTACCCGCGCCGTCCTGAACCAAAACCATTGAACTGTACAGGCGCGTTCAGTTCGCCGAGCAGCACTTCATCACCTTCCACCAATCCATCTACGATCTGAGTATAGCGGCTGTCCTTCGCCCCAATAACCACATCAACCTTGGCTGTTTCTTCATCGCCCTGGTCGCCGGCGCGCAGCACATTGACCCAATACGTACCATTTGCACGGTCGGCATGAATAGCTGCATTTGGCACCAGCAGTACATTCTGGCGATTATTTACTAAAAGGTCAGCATCGGCCGTCATCCCGATGAGGACCGGCAGGTCAGTGTCCGGCAGCGCAACGTGTACATCGTAGGACACGACGCCGCTGCCTGTGTTGGCCTGCGGTGCTATTGCGGTCACAATGCCCTGCAGCTCAGTGTCGGGCCAGCTTTCGAGGGTGATAGTCGCCGGTTTGCCAACCGCCAGTTGGCCGACATCAATTTCGTCAACGCTCAGGACCACTTCCAGGCTGTCCGCGGCGAACATCTCAACCACCAGGCCAGAGGCCTGTTCCCCGGGAGCAACGTGAACGGCCGTAATTATGCCGTCGAACGGCGCGGTCACGGAGGCGTCTTGCAGCGCGTTTTGCGCTTCTTGCAGTGCCGTTTGTGCCTGGGCAACTCTCATTTCGTAAATAGTAATATCCGTCTCTTCAGGGCCGGAAATCAGCTTCTCCAACGCCGCCTGAGCGCTTGCCAGGTCGGCTTTGGCCGACGCGATATCAGCCGCAGACGCTCCAGCCATCAGAGCCTCATAGCGCGCAGCGGCGGCATCATACTGCGCAGACGCGGAGCTGAGGCCGGCCTGTGTCGAGACCACCTGGTTGGCGTCCGGATTAAGCAGCTCGTCCAGTTGAGCCTGCTTGATGGCGACCTGTGCATTTGCGCGCTGAACCGCCTCGGTCGCCGCATCCATTCTGTCATTTTCAAGCTTTGGCGTACAGGAATAGGTTCCCTCCGCGTTTACTTCGCAAATGGCGAGGTCTACCCAGGCGTCATGAGCCGCCCGCTGGTCGTCCAGGGCGTCGTCCAGCGCTTTCTGCGCAGCGGCGATATCGGCTTCACTGACGTCCTCGGCGGCCGCGACCGACCCTGAGGCGGACCAGACATTGGCCTGCGCGGCTTTTACACTCGCTTCTGAGGCGGCTATCTCTTCCGCGGTAGGACCGGCCTGAAGATCATCCAATTTTGCCTGAGCGCTGCGAACGGCCGCTTCGGCCGACGCCAGATCCGCCTCCGAAGGATCGGCCATCAGCTCAGCGAACTGTGCCTCGGCTATCATCAGGTCATATTCAGCGGAGGATACGGCGCGTTCCAGCGCCGCCCTATCAAGCTGCACGAGCACATCGCCCGTGGCAACCATATCGCCTACGGTCACGGGAACGCTTTCTGCTTTCCCGGATAAAGCGAGCGACAGTGACGCCTCGCGAGCGGCCGATACCTGCCCGCTGGCCGTGGCGCTTTCAGCCAGATCGCCGATAAAAGCCACGGCCGTGTCTGTTTCCGCATGCGCGCTTGCAGCTTCATCACCCCGCCCCAGCACAAGGTAAGCGCCAAGACCGAGCACGACTACAACAACGACGGCAATTAAAATCCAGCGATATCTTTTGACGATAGCCATGTTACCCTTCATCTCCGTTTCCAAATCCACCTCGGCCGAAATCAATCACGGGTGCGGACAATTCGCCAATCTGTACTATGTCTCCCGCGGATAGACCCGACAATATCTCGGTAAAATTCTTGTCCTTCAGGCCGATCTCCACTTCTCTCTCTTCGACAAGCGGCCGGCCGTCCTGATCGCCGACGACCAGGTTGACGCTGTACGTACCGGCCTGGCGATCGGCTGTAACCGCGGCATTGGGAACGAG
>JBJYWZ010000126.1:0-3396 GCA_046259725.1 Promineifilaceae bacterium (SeqCode)
GTGATAACCAGGGCCAGGGTCTTGGTCTGATTGAAGCGCAGACTGGGGCCGAGCATGTTGGGAACATAGCCCAACTCTATAATCGCAGCTTCCACTTTCGCGCGTGTCTCGTCGCTAACATAGCCGGAGTCATTAATAACGCGAGAAACGGTCATTGAGGCGACCCCAGCGCGTTTAGCGACATCACGTATCGTGGGCATGCTTCTTCTCTCTCCGTCAAACATGTTACACGTAACATGTTATGCGTAACATTGTATCAATTGCACAAACGTTGTCAAGAGTTAAATTTTCTGGGATTTCCTTCATTGAAACCCACAGCAAATCTGATCTGATGCTTGACAAGGTACATCACCTCTGTTAGTATGGTATCGTTACCATGTGGTAACGTTGTCATATTCGATTGTTGACTGCAGGCTGCTGGATTAATGGCTACTATTCATGATGTGGCGAAAAGGGCGGGCGTTGCGCCGATCACGGTTTCAAGGGTGATCAACAACTCCGGCTATGCCAGTGAGAAGACGCGCCGCCGCGTAGAAGCGGCCGTTGCTGAACTGGGATACGTACCCAGCGGGCCGGCGCGCAGCCTGCGTATCAAGCGTACTGATTCCATCGCCCTGGTCCTGACTGATATTACGAACCCGTTTTTCACGACTGTCGCACGCGGCGTTGAGGATGCGGCCAGTGAGGCCGGTTATACCGTGACCTTCTGCAACACAGACGAGGATGAAACCAAGGAGCAGAAGAATATTGATCTGCTGCTGCGGCAGCAAGTGGATGGCATTCTGCTGGTTCCGGCAATGAGCAAGCCTGATGCTGTCAGCTATATTCGCGGGCATAACGTGCCGGTCGTGGTTCTCGACCGGCGGATGCCGGATTCGTGGGCAGATGTCGTGCGCTGTGATTCGGAAGGCGGCGCTTACAAACTGGTTCGTTATCTTCTGGATCTGGGGCACCAGCGTATCGCTATCTTGACCGGCCCGCAGGGCACGTCAACGGCCGATGACCGACTTGCCGGATACTTGCACGCCATGTCCGAGGCAGGTGTCCCGGTGGAAGATGGTTGGGTTCGGCGAGGTTTCTTCAACCAGGCCTCCGGCTATGAGATGGCGGCGCAGATTCTGGATCAGGAACCCAGACCCACGGCCGTGTTTGCCGCCAACAACTTTATCGCTATCGGGGCAATGAAGGCGTTTCAGGAGGCAGGGTTGTCAGTGCCGGAGGATATGGCCGTGGCGGGATTCGACGATCTACCGGAGGCATTGGTGATGGATCCTTTCCTGACTGTTGCTGCCCAGCCGGCCTATGAAATGGCGCAAGAAGCAACGCGATTGCTCCTGGCGCGCATCTCAGGAGAGGCTCCGGAAGCCCCCAAGGAAATTGTTCTGCCGACCGTACTGATCATCCGCCAGTCTACAGGGGAGGCGTTGGAATAGTCCGCTAGGAGATGGCGCGGAGATATGGGGAATAGGGTCGAAGAAACTTCCCGCGCCACAGTGACAAATCTTGTGACCATCTGTGACATCACGCGTGATGACATGGGATGAGAAAAATCGGAGCGTTTTTTGAAATGATTTTCAGAAACAGACTCGTAAAAGAGGTATTTCAAAATGGGTAAGCAAGCTACTGCAGCAACTACAATAAACAAAGATGATCTCATTGTCATAACCGGCGCGGGCGGATTTATTGCCGGCGCGCTGGTGAGATATTTCCATGATCAGGGTTTTAGCAACATCCGCGCGGTCGACAAAAAGCCGCTTTATGAATGGTACCAGCGCGTGCCGGGTGTTGAGAGTCTATGCCTGGATGTCAGCTATCGAGACAACTGCGCCCGTGCGGTTGAAGGAGCGCGCGAAGTTTACAACCTGGCGGCCGATATGGGAGGCATGGGGTTTATCGAGAATTTTCGCGTGGAATGCCTGCGTTCGATTTTGATTAACACGCATATGATTGAAGCATCCTACCAGGCCGGCGTCGAGCGCTACTTCTTTTCCTCTTCTGCCTGCGCCTATAACACCGAACTGCAGCAAGACCCCAATGTGCGGGCGCTGAAGGAATCGGATGCTTATCCGGCTATGGCCGAGCGCGGTTATGGCTGGGAGAAACTGATGTCGGAGATGTTCTGCCAGGAATATACGGCCGAACGTGGAATGAAAACGGCTATCGCCCGCTTCCACAATGTTTATGGCCCGCACGGCACCTGGGATGGCGGGCGTGAAAAAGCTCCGGCCGCCCTGAGCCGCAAGGTGATCGAGGCCAAGGATTCCGGCAACTATGTCATCGACATCTGGGGCAACGGAAGCCAGACGCGCAGCTTCATGTATATTGATGACTGTGTCAAAGGCATTGACATGATCATGCACTGCGACGACTTGAATGCCACGCCAATCAACCTGGGCTCGAATGAGCTGATCTCTATTAATGACCTTGTCAGCCACGTCGAGAAAGTAGCTGGTGTTACGCTGGAGCGGGTCTATGATCTGGATGCGCCGCAGGGCGTCGCCGGGCGCAACAGCGACAACACATTTATCAAGCAAATGCTGGACTGGGAGCCGAGCACGCCTTTCGATGAGGGAATCGCCAGGACTTACGCCTGGATTGAACAGCAATATTACGATCGCAAGGCGGGCAAGCCGACGCCGGCTGGAAAATATTAGTAAAAATGGAAAGCGCCAGCAGCATAACTGATGTCATTGGTCGCTTCCCGTTTCGCATGGCGTTCGCCGGCGGGTGGATCGACCAACCCTTCATCTCGCAGCATAATCCTGCAGCGCCCGGTTCAATGGTCGTCGTGGCCATTGAGCCAACCAATCCATTTATGGAGCGCAGCGGTATGGGAACCAGCACCCGGCGCATGGCCGCCGAGCTGTGGGGAAATAACGTTCCGGACCGCGATCCATTGGACCTGGTGCAGGAGCTGTACGAGGCCGAGAATCAAGGTAAAGCCGAACCGTCGGGATCGCAGGACATGATCGGCATGCTCTACCCCGGTGTGAACAGGCTGGACTTTGACTATGCTTATCGCGGCGGACTATACCCGGTTCACATTGAGTCCAATAACGACGCGGATGTCGCCAGCTGGTTGGAAGGCGTCATCTACATGGTGCCGGTTGCGCCACGGCCGCCCGGTTATACCCCGCTGGACGAGAAGAATCTCGACCCGGTCTGGATTCAACGCCTGGGCGAAACCGGCCAGGTCTGCTACGACTCGATTGTCAACAAAGACATAAAAGGCCTGGGGGAGTCGATGAATGAGTGCATGAAATGTTGGGAGGCGATCCTGCCGCATACGGTGCGCCATCCAACGATACAGATCGACCTGATGGGCCTTGTTGCTTATTACCAGGACCATTATGAGGGGGCGATGTTTTCGGGCTGCGGCGGTGGCTATATCTATGT
>JBJYWZ010000126.1:3496-4892 GCA_046259725.1 Promineifilaceae bacterium (SeqCode)
ATGGTGCAGTCTATCCGTTTTGTGAAGCAAGCGTTGGTATCAACAGGACAGGGATGGATGGACGCCGAACCGGAAATCGCCGTGATCAAGCCCGATATTTATGCTGTAAACGAGGATGGCGATAAACCCGAAAAGCGGTCGTTTTGTGAAGAGCATGGCCTCGAATACGTCGTATTGAAACGGCTGCCTAAGGAAGGGCTTCCCGGAAGAGAGAGCACGGCGCTGCGCGGTTTTTGAGAGACAAATGGGCAATGGGCCAGCAAGATGCTGGCGATCCATTGCTGAAGGAGAACAGCATGTACTATCCACTCATCATGGCCGGGGGAACTGGAACGCGACTCTGGCCGCTCAGCCGCCGAAAATACCCAAAACAGGCCCTGAAGCTCGTTGGTGAGCGGACGCTGATGCAGCATGCCGTGGATCGTCTCATACCGCAGGTCCCCGCCGGGCAGATTATTGTCATTACGCGTCAGGAACATGTACAGCCCTTATCAGAACAGGTGCCCGAGCTGCCGCAGGACAACTTCATCGTCGAGCCGGAGGGGCGCGGCACGGCGCCGGCCATCGGACTGGCGGCAATCCACCTGCAGCAGCGTGATCCCGAGGCGGTCATGGCGGTTTTGACGGCCGATCATTTCATCAGCGACGTCTCCGGCTTTCGCCGGGCATTGGCGGCCGCTGAAGAAGTCGCCCGGGATGGCTACCTGGTTACTCTGGGCATTAAGCCGACTTTCCCCTCGACCGGGTACGGATATGTCCATCAAGGACAGCACATAAAACAAGTGGATGGTCTGGATGTTTACCAGGCGGATCGTTTCACAGAAAAGCCAGACGCCGAAGAGGCGCAGCAGCTTGTAGAAAGCGGCGTCTATTCCTGGAACAGCGGCATGTTTGTCTGGCGGGTTGACCGCATTTTAGAAGAATTCCAGCGACAAATGCCGGATTTTTACGACCAGCTTCAGGAGGTGGACGCCGTTTTGGAGCAGCCTGGCTATGCAGAAACATTAGACCGCGTGTGGCCGGCAGTGGAGAAAGAAACAATCGACTACGGCGTGATGGAAGGCGCCGATCGCGTCGCCGTCATACCGGTCGATATCGGCTGGCATGATGTTGGCAGTTGGGCCAGCCTTTTAGAGGTACTGCCCGCGGACGAAGAGGGGAATACGGTTGTCGGCAATCACGTAGGAATCGATTCGAGTGATCTGTTGGTGGTCGGCGGCGACAGGCTCATCGCCACGATTGGGGTGGAAGGGCTGGTTATTGTGGACACCGAGGATGCGCTGCTTATTTGCACAAAGGAGCGCGAGCAGGATGTTAAGGCCATGGTCGAGCTGCTGGAGGCGAACGGCCGTGATAATCTCTTGTAGCCAGCGGATCCTGGACAGCGAATGGTGCG
>JBJYWZ010000127.1:0-1867 GCA_046259725.1 Promineifilaceae bacterium (SeqCode)
GCATCCGCATTATCAGTGGTGAACTGCAGCCTGGCGACGTGCTGCCCAAGGAAGACACCTTGAGCAAAGAGTACGGCGTCAGCCGAACAGTCATCCGCGAGGCTGTCAAAGGACTCGCGGCACGAGGGCTGGTAGAATCGCGTCCGAAAGTGGGCACGATCATCCGCCCGCGCGACGAATGGCAGATGCTCGATCCGGCGGTGCTCGAGTGGGTCGCGGCGTCCGAAGTCACCGGCGAGTTTATGTATCACCTCGCCGAAGTCCGTTCCGCGATTGAACCGGCGACGGCCGAATTGGCGGCGCGCAACGCCACCCCTGACGATGTCGCCAGGATGCGCGAAGCGTACGTCCAGCTGGAAAAATCGATGGGCGGTGACGATCAGAACGCCTGGGCCCTTGCTGACCTGGCTTATCATGAGAGCATCGTCGCCGCTGCGCATAACGAATTCCTGGCTTATATCATTCGCGCCCTGCGTAAACCACTGCAAAGCAAGCGCCGCATCAACATCGCCCTCGTCGATCTGATCGAAGACGACGATGTCGCTGAAGGCTACAGCTCCCCGGAGGATGAGGTACTTTCGCGCCATCGCGAAGTGCTGGACGCCATTGAGGCCGGTGATGAGGAAGCCGCGCGCGCCGCTTCCCACGCCTTGCAGGAACGTGTAACGAGCCTCATGGAACAGCAGAGTGGCAAATAATCTGACCTGACTATTTGCGCAGCCACAAAGAATGAATTAACGAGCAGCGTTCGTTTTGATGAGCGCTGCTCGTTTTTTTCTACTTCCTCACCAGTTGCGTTGCCGTCTTGTGCCACTCAACCGATAATTGTTCCCGGAAAAAAGATTCAATTATCGGTATCAAGAAAAGATACCTCTATTTTTCTATTCTTTTTTAGCCTTTCTCGGGTTACCAGATGATTGCGACTAACAGGAAACTTGGAACGTTATTGCCGCGATCAGTCGTAGCAGAAATAAGTTTCCTACAACAGTGGATGAGGAGCGATCGAAATGACCAATGGTGTGGCGGCTTTAGCCGATATCAAGAGGATTGAGCGGAAGCCCCTGGCAAAATACGGGCTGCCGCAGAGCACCTATGAAGCGCTGCTGCTCGGCGAAAGCATAAACCCCAAAAAGATCGCCCTGCGCTTCTTCCTGCAGGGGGACGCCTACGCCGATCAGGTCTTTTACACCTACGAGGACATGATCGGCGCCATCAACCAGACGGCCAATATGTTTCATGGACTGGGTATACGTGGCAGTGATGTCGTCTCCATGATCTTGCCCAACATCCCCCAGGCTTTTTTCACCATTTGGGGCGCGGAAGCGGTGGGCATTGTCAATCCCATCAACCCGCTGCTGGAACCGGCCGTCATGGCCGATATTATGAACGCAGCCGGGACGAAGGTCCTGGTCACCCTCGCCCCCTTTCCGACGACCGATATCTGGGAAAAGGTTGCCACGATTGTCGACCAGGTCGGCAGCCTGGAAACGATCTTGCAGGTCGATCTCGCTAACTATCTCTCCACCATCGAGAAACTGGCTGTTCGCTTTATCAGATTTCGGGGCGGAAAAGGACCGGACGTGCGCGCGAACGTAATGGATTTTGGCCGGACTGCCTACCGCTATCCCGCCGAAAAACTGATCAGCACCCGTATCATTCAACCCGGCGACATCGCCTCCTATTTCCACACCGGAGGCACAACCGGCACGCCCAAACTGGCGCGGCACACGCACTTCAATGAAGTGTATGACGCCTGGGCCGCCGCGCAGTTCATTAACATGTCGGCCGACAAAGTGCTTTTCTGCGGCCTGCCCCTTTTCCATGTCAACGGCGTCATCGTGACGGGGATGCTGCCCTTCATGCACGG
>JBJYWZ010000128.1:0-5721 GCA_046259725.1 Promineifilaceae bacterium (SeqCode)
GCTCTCATCTTCCGGGCTATTCGGGCGTGTTCCCTCCACCCACAGTAGCGCGCAGATATTCCTCCATAAAAGAGTCAAGACGGCCGTCGAGGACCGCTTGAGTATTGCCTGTTTCGTAGTTCGTACGTAGGTCTTTGACCATTTTGTAAGGGTGCAGGACATAAGAGCGAATCTGATTGCCCCAACCGGCATCCACCGACTCCCCTTTCAAGGCAGAAATTTGCTCATCCTGTTTTTCCTGTTCTAGCTCGTAAAGCTGGGACTTGAGTACATTCATGGCCACATGCATATTCTGAGTTAAAGAGCGCTGGTTTTGACAGGATACGACGATGCCAGTGGGCAGATGGGTAATGCGCACGGCCGTTTCGTTTTTCTGCACGTGCTGGCCGCCGGCCCCACTGGCGCGGAAGCGATCGATGCGCAAATCCTTATCATCTATTTCCACTTCAATTTCATCAGCGATATCGGGCCAAAGCTCAAGCTTGGCGAAAGAGGTATGGCGCCGGCTGGAAGCATCATACGGAGAAATGCGAACCAGGCGATGCACGCCGCGCTCGGAGCGCAGGTGACCATAAACGTAATCGCCGCGAATAGATAACATCACGCTCTTGATACCCGCCTCATCCCCAGTGCTGATGTCCAAAATGTCCACTGTATACCCGTGCGCCTCAGCCCAACGCGTATACATACGCAGTAGCATATCCGCCCAGTCCTGCGCCTCGGTTCCCCCCGCGCCGGCATGAATTGTTACAATAGCGTCCTCATCATCATAGGGGCCGCTGAACAAGGTGCGGAATTCAAGCCCGGCAATTTCCTCTTCAAGCAAGGCCACTTCCGCATCCAGCTCCTCTGCCAGCGATTCATCCTCCATGAGGGCCAGTTCCATCGTGTCATCAAGATGCTTGCGGATTTTCTCCCAGATCCCAACTTCATTGCGCAGCCGAGTGATGTCGCGCATCACAGCCTGAGCTTTTTCTTGATCGTCCCAGAAGTCAGGCGTGGCGGCAGCCAGCGTGAGGCTGGCTAATTTTTCAGTCTTGGCATCTAAGTCAAAGACGCCTCCGCAGTTGGTTAACGATGCTTTCAAGTTCTTCCAGTCGACTCTGTAATTCTAACATCATAAATACTCCTCTCTAACGGCCGATTTTTTTGCCGGCCTATTGCGCAGTTCAGTTTATCTTTTTGCTACCGCAGCGGATTATTATTCAAACAAGGCGTCCACAAACGCGTCCGCATCAAACGGCGCCAGGTCCTCCAGCTTTTCACCCGTACCAATGAAGCGAACCGGAATACCGAGTTCGCGATAAATGGCGAAGACCATTCCCCCCTTGGCTGTGCTGTCCAGTTTGGTCAGGATAACTCCGGTGGCGTTGACGCTCTCCTGGAATTTTTGAGCCTGAACAAGAGCATTTTGTCCGGTAGGTGCATCCAGCACGAGCAGCACCTCATGGGGCGCGGCGTGAACGCTTTTTTTACAGACGCTGTAGACTTTTTCAAGCTCCTGCATCAAATTGTACTTTGTATGCAGGCGACCGGCCGTGTCAACCAGAAGCAGGTTGTAGCCGCGCGCTCGGGCGGCGCGAATGCCGTCGTAAGTTGTCGCCCCGGGATCGCCTCCCGGCTGCCCGGCGATGACGGGCACATCGGCGCGTTTGGCCCAGATTTGCAGCTGGTCAATGGCCGCGGCGCGGTAGGTGTCGGACGCGGCGAGCATTACCTTGCGACCTTTATTCTTGTAATATTGCGCTAGCTTACCGATGCTGGTTGTTTTTCCAGAACCATTGACTCCGACAATCATGACCACCGTCAACAGGCGTGGTTCTTCCAGAGCGAAATCTTCCGGTTGAACCAGAATTGCTCGGAGTTCTTGTTTCAGAGCATTAAGCAGCGCATCCGCCTGATAGATACCTTCAGAAGTTACACGGTCGCGCAGACGGTCAACCAGGTACATCGTGGTTGGCACGCCGACATCAGCCTGAATCAGAAGCGCTTCCAGGTCGTCCCAGGTTTCATCTGTAATATCGCCCGCACCCAGAACACCGGCAATCTGTCCAAAAACAGATTGTCGTGTACGGGTTAACGATTCTCGTAAATTCTTAAACACAATTCATTCCTATCAAGTACATCCAACAGTTATGTCGGAATCGTTGCCCATGCTCTGACCTGAACACGAACAAGATAGTTTCCAGAACAACGGTTGTTGCTTTATTGCTGATAATTAGGCTTGCGGCATTTCTTTGGCACGTCCAGCCTGCCAATCGTTAACCGGCAGGCGGCGGCGAGATGTTGATGATTTCACCATCAGAGGTCAACTGCTCAACTTTGAGAGCCGCTTGCTCCAGAAGGTTATTGCAATAAGCGGCGAGTTTCTGACCGCGCTCAAAGATGGCTAATGATTCCTCGAGCGATAGTTCACCGCTTTCCAACTGCTCCACGGCTTCCTGAAGGGCAGCCAGAGCCATTTCAAAGGTCAGATCCGATAAGTCTTCAATCATAATGCTACCGGTCGCTTGATATATGTAACAAACCATAGCCCGATTAACATGGCCAACACCGTCAGCGTGGGGAACGTCAAACGGATCCACAGTGACGGCGATGTGCCAACGGCATCCTGCGGATGAAGTACAAGAGGCGTATTGGGGATGGCCCAGGCGATGTAAAGGGCTAATGCCGTATAGAGCAGTCCACGTACGCGGATCCAGGGGATCCAGTTATTGATCAGTAGAACAATAATCATAACGGCCGTCACCATAAGATTGGTGCGCATGCGCGGCTCTGCGAATGCAATGCCACCCCAACTGGCTCGTTGGGCGAAGATACTGAATATTCCACCAATCAAGAACAGTGCAAAGGACACCCATGCAAAAGACTGTGTCCAGGAGTGCAATTGTTCATTAGCCGTGACTGCTACCAGCAAACCCAGCAGACCACTGACGTATATTCCCCACATGCCGGCGCGCGTAAAGGCGGCGTGCGCATAAACAAGGCGAATGGTCTCACCAAGCGTCTTTTCCAGCGGCGCCATCATCAGAATTATGACGAACAGCACCAGTAACAGCACAGGCACCAGCCAGGTCAGATAACGATTATTCGAGGAAAGCATATTCAGAATAGTACCTTTCGTGATTAGCGATGGCAAGTGAGTATAAACGGCTTAAGTATGCTATGATAAAATTATGCTCGAAGATGCAATAATCAGGAAGAGTTCAGAATCAAAGGGTTGACCATATCGTTATGCATACAGAACTTATTTCAGGAGAGGCTGTTTTCGATACTCTGGCGGAAGAATGGGATGCCCTGGCAGGTAGGGGCATGACCGATACGCCATTTCAAAAGCTCGCCTACCAACGGTCGTGGTGGAAAAACGTGCATCCCGCGGACGGACAGCTCAACAGCGTCGTCGTACATAACAGCGACGGCGAATTGACGGCAGTCGCCTGCCTGTATCTTACCGAAGACGGCAAGGTTCGTTTTAACGGCTGCGTCGAAGAAACAGACTATCTGGACATCATCGCGACGGCCCGTGATGCGCAAGCGAGTTGGCAAGCGATCGTACCCTTTATGCTGTCAGATGAATTTCCCACCTGGCACCATCTTGAACTCTGCAATGTGCCGGCTGCCTCAGTGACACGCCAGGCTCTGCCGGAGGTCGCCGGCGGGCATGGCCTGACGGTTGTTGAATCAGTCAATGAGGTGTGCCCCATCATAACACTCCCGGACAGCTTTGACGCTTACCTGGAAAACCTGGAGAGCAAACAGCGGCGAGAAATAAGTCGAAAATTACGGCGCGCCAATGGCGCTGATGGCGAGCTGCACATCGTCAGTCAGGAAGATGATCTGGCGAGCGAGGTCGACGCTTTCTTGACGCTATTGCAAAAGAGCACCTTTGAAAAACGGGACTGGCTCAACGACGGTCGTCGAGCCCTCTTCCACGAAACAGCCAACGCCGCCCAGCAGGATGGCACCTTACAGCTTATTTTCCTGGAATTTGATGGCCAGAAAGCAGCCGCCCTGTTTAATTTTGATTACGCCGGCCGCATCTGGGTCTATAACTCCGGACTTGATCCAGACCTATTTGCGGCTCTCAGTCCTGGCGTCGTGATCACCGCAAAAGCAATTGAGCTGGCAATTAATGAGGGTCGAGAAGAGTTCGATTTTCTTCGCGGTGATGAGGAGTACAAGTACCGCTTCGGGGCACAGGATAGCTCAGTTTACCGTCTGCAAATTGTCAGATAGGATAACCTCAGCGGGTTCTGAAAAAGTTAACCGCTAAACAACTAATATTTTTAGCAACACAGGCCAGCAATGGAATCACCGGATAAATCACGCCCACAACGTATCGCAATGTTAAGCGTCCATACCTGCCCCCTGGCGATGCTAGGTGGCAAGAAATCGGGGGGCATGAATGTCTACGTTCGCGACCTCAGCCGGGAGCTGGCGCGGCTTGGCGTCCAGGTTGACGTATATACGCGCTCGCAAGACAGCTATGTGCCGATGATCAGCTTCGGCCTGGGTTACGGTGCGCGGGTTATTCACATTAAGGCAGGACCGGAGCAGCCGATTCCGCTTACGGAGGTCACTAATTATCTTGATGATTTCTCTCGTGGTGTCCTGCAGTTCGCAGCTGAAGAAGGAATCAGCTATGACCTCATACACAGCCACTATTGGCTGTCGGGGCTCGTGGCGGGAAAACTCAAAGAAGAGTGGAATGACGTTCCGGTCATCCATATGTTCCATACCTTGGGACGGATGAAGAATCGTGTGGCAACCTCGGATCGCGAGCTGGCCCCACAGGAGCGGATCGAGGGGGAGCAAAAAGTGATCGAAATCGCCGATCGAATTGTCGTAGCCACTCCGGCGGAACAGGCACAGCTTCACTGGCTTTACGGCAACCGATCAGGCAAAGAAGTGGTCGTTTCACCCGGCGTTGATCTGGAACGTTTTAAGCCCATTCCAAAAGAAGCTGCCAAGGCCAAAGTGGGCATACCGACCCAGGACAAGAGTATCCTCTTTGTCGGCCGTATCGAACCGTTAAAAGGTGTCGATACGCTGCTGCAGGCCATGGCCCTGATCCAGGAGCGTTATCCGGCGGCCGTCGAAAACGTCGATGTCACGATCATAGGTGGCGACCCCTGGGCCAATGATCCCGACCTGGAAATGGCCAGGCTGCACGCGATGCGCGAACAGTTAGGCATTCACGATATAGTCACCTTCATTGGCGCGCGCGATCAAAATGAGCTGCCCTTTTACTACTCGGCGGCTGAGATGGTCATCATGCCTTCCCATTATGAGAGCTTCGGCATGGTCGCCCTGGAAGCCATGGCCACGGGAACGCCGGTGATAGCCTCGGAAGTGGGCGGCCTGGCGTTTCTCATACGTGATGGTGAAAACGGATTTCATGTGCCCTCACGTAATCCTGAAGCTCTGGCCGAGCGCATTTACGAACTGCTGACACACGAGGCTTGCATACAAAAGCTTGGCCAAAACGCCCGCAAGTATGCCCAGCAGTATGCCTGGAATGATATTGCAGAGAAGATGCTGGGAGTTTATGGCGCCCTTCTCGCGCCGCGGGCAGCAGCGCAAAACCCACGCGGAGCGTATGTCGAAAATCCTTTGTGACCTACACCCAACTGATGGCTTCTTTTAGCTGATAACCTCACGTCCCCCCATATAGGGCTGGAGTGCTTTGGGAACTCTAATTGACCCGTCCGCCTGCTGGTA
>JBJYWZ010000129.1:0-12543 GCA_046259725.1 Promineifilaceae bacterium (SeqCode)
TACAATCAGCACAGGCTTAGCGGAAAATCGTTGTATAATGGCACTATCGTCACCAGAGGCCGGTTATGTTCTCTTTTTGCTGAAAACCGGCGGGAAAGAATGCTGTCAAAGGAGCACAAGATGAACGGTGAACGCGAGAAAATATTGGCCATGCTGGAAGAAGGGACTATTTCCGCCGCTGAGGCACACGAACTGCTGGAAGCGATAGAGGAAACAGACGAGACGGAACCGAAGGATTTTTCCTGGCCTCAAATGCCTGCCCGGGGCGAAGCGTGGCAACGGCCGTTTAACCTGGCGCTCTTCGGTTCGATTTTGGGCGCCGTACTGCTGTTAGCCACACGAAAAACCGGCGGTCTGCTGCGCTTTCTGCGTCTTGTTCTCCTCTGGCCGCTGACCCTCTTTTCGGCAGCCGCAGCTCTGATCACTTATTTCAGCAAGGATTCGCCCTGGGTACATGTACGCGTGCGCTCGAAAGACGGCAAAGACTTCACCGTCAGCCTGCCTTTCCCCGCGTCAGCCCTGCACAAAGCAATGGACGTGATCCGCGAGCAGGTGCCTGATCAGGAAACGCAGGAGAAACTGGACGCCGCGGCGGAGATATTGGCTGAAATGAACGCCTCCGACCTCAAAAATCCGCTCATTATCGACATCAGTGATGAAGGCGACAGCGTCCAGGTATATTTAAACTGAGCGGCCTGTCTCGTCATTGATCGCTTTCCAATGTCACTGTACGATCGACTCAGCCCAATCTATGATCTGCTGACCCTCAGCGAAGTTCCCTTTCGCCGCGAGGCCCTTTTTATGCTGGACCTCAAGGCGGGTGAAACGCTGCTGGAAATTGGCTGCGGCACGGGGCAGACGCTGCTGGAAGCGGCGCCGCTGCTCGGTGGGAACGGGCTGCCGATTGGGCTGGATTTATCGGCCGGCATGCTGGCGCAGGCGCGGCGAAAAATCGCGGCTGATCCCGGTTTTGACCTGGCATTGCTGCGCGGCAGCGGACTGTGCCTGCCGCTGGCCGCCGGCTGCTGCGATGCCCTTTTTCTGAGCTTCACTCTGGAGCTCTTCGGCCTGCATGACCAGCACCGTCTCCTTGCTGAAGCCAGGCGCGTGCTCAAGGAAAACGGCCGTCTGGCCCTGGTCACGCTCTCTTCCCACGAGCAGACCTGGGAATCGGATATCTATTGGTCGCTACACGAACTGTTTCCGGCGGCCGTCGACTGCCGCCCCATCGACCCCGCCCCCCTCCTCTCCGCCGCCGGCTTCACCGTTTACCTGCAGGAGCACCACAGCATGTTCGGACTCCCGCTCGTTGTCCTTTCGGCCTCCCTCGGCCCTTGAACTGGACATCCAGCGACCGTTTTTACAAGGGGCGCGGACTGAAACGGATTAAGGTGGATTAATAACTTTTCCCTGTACGCGTCAGCTCTGGTCGGTGTCCTGAATCCCTTCACTGGGCAAAGTGTCGGGCAGTGCAGCTGAACATTCCTCTTCGCGTCTTTATGTCTAAGCGGCTATACTTGTTGATTTTATACGCAAGGTATTCTTGCGCATCAATGATTAACGGGTTTTGAAATGACCGAAGAAGAACCAAACAATAACGAAGAATCTGTCTCCAAGGACTTTATCCGCAAAGAGATTGAAGATGACATTGCCAGCGGCCGCTTTGACGGCCGTGTGCACACCCGCTTCCCGCCCGAACCGAACGGTTATCTGCACATCGGGCACACTAAATCGATTCTACTCAATTATGGCGTCGCCCAGGAATACGGCGGCAAGTTCAACCTGCGCTTCGACGACACCAATCCCACCAAGGAAGAGGAAGAGTACGTCAACTCAATCATCGAGGACGTGCGCTGGCTGGGCGCCGATTTTGAGGATCGCCTCTTTTTTGCCTCCGACTACTTTCCGCAGCTCTACCAATGGGCCATCCAGCTCATTAAAGACGGCAAAGCCTATGTCGACGATCTGAGCGCCGACGAAATACGCGACTATCGTGGCACGCTCACCGAGCCGGGGCGCAACAGCCCGTACCGCGACCGTTCCGTTGATGATAATCTCGATCTCTTCATACGCATGAAGGAAGGAGAATTCCCGGACGGCTCGCGCGTGCTGCGCGCCAAGATCGACATGTCCTCTCCGATCATCAACCTGCGCGACCCCGTCCTTTACCGCATCCTGCACGCCACGCATCATCGCACCGGCGATGAATGGTGCATCTATCCCATGTACGATTGGGCGCACGGCCAATCTGATTCCATTGAAGGTATCACCCATTCCCTGTGTACGCTGGAGTTTGAAAATCACCGGCCGCTCTACGATTGGCTGCTGGATAATCTGGACATCTACCATCCGCAGCAGATTGAGTTCGCCAAGCTTTACCTGACCTACACGGTCATGAGCAAGCGCAATCTCATTCGCCTGGTGAAGGAAGGCCACGTGGACGGCTGGGACGACCCGCGCATGCCCACCGTCTCCGGCATGCGCAGGCGCGGCTATACGCCGCAGGCGCTGAAGGAATTTAATGACCGCATCGGCGTGGCCAAGGCCAACAGCACGGTCGATTTCGGCATGCTGGAGTTCGCCATTCGCGAAGACCTGAATTACAGCGCGCCGCGGGCCATGGCCGTTTTGGAACCTCTGAAGATCACCATTGAGAATTACCCCGACGACTATGCGGAGGAATTCGAAGTACCCGTCTATCCGCAGGATAAAAGCAGGACGGAGATGCGCGTGGTGCCCTTCTCCAGGGAAATCTTTATCGAACAGTCCGACTTCGAAGTGGACCCGCCGGGGAAGTACCGCCGCCTGGCGCCCGGCCGCGAAGTGCGCCTGCTCGGCGCCTACTATGTGACGGCAAAAGACTTCATCAAGGACGAGGAAGGGAACATCGTCGAAGTGATTTGCACTTACGATCCTGAATCACGCGGTGGTGGTACGCCCGACGGCCGTAAGGTCAAAGGCACCATCCACTGGGTCTCCGCGCGCCACGCCATTAGCGCCGAGGTGCGCCTCTTCGACCGCCTCTTCACACGCGAGAATCCTTACGAAGTGGACAGCGAGGAGGAGGACTTCATCAGCAATCTCAATGCCGATTCGCTGACGGTGATCACCGATGCCAGGTTGGAACCGGGTCTTGCCGAGGCGCAGCCCGGCGACCATTTCCAGTTCATGCGCCAGGGTTACTTCTTCGTCGATCCCGTCGATTCCGAGCCGGGCAAGCCCGTATTCAACCGCACTGTCGGCCTGCGCGATACCTGGGCCAAGATTTCGGGCCAGTAGAGAAGCGTCAATCAGGAAACCGGGTTTTTCTTAAGCCGTCCATATATCAGATGGTCTGCCAAGAAACCCGGTTTCTAAAGCCCTCTAGTTTACTCTTTCGTAAATCCCTTTTTCGCGCTTCATCAGGCCGTGGTCGATCATTTCACGCCGCAGAGTCGCCACATCCTCGTTAAAGTCCAGCAGGATATGGTTCACCTCCCGTTCTGGATACAACCGCCCCGGCTCGAACTCCTGCAGCAGGTGCTCCAGCACGACCAGGCGCTTCTTCTGCTGCGCCGGAATCTGCGTCAAACGGCCGTGTTTGAAAAACGTACGCAGCACCTTATCGCGGTAAGCATCCTCTTCAACGCTGCCGGTTAGACCCGGCTGCGGCAGGCGCACAATCTCCGCCAGCGTCTTATCCAGCACCTCGCCCGCCGGCGAATACATCTGGTAATACTGCTCCTTCTGCGAGCGCAGCAGCCCGACGGCGGTCAGCTTTGATAAATGGTGCGACACGGTGGCCGGAGTCAAACCCAGTATCGCCGCCAGTTCTTCGCCGTGGCGCGGCTTCTCGCGCACAAGGTTCAGAATCAACAGGCGCGCCGGGTGCCCCAGCGCCTTAAAGAGCTCTGCACGCTGGCTCAAATTCGCTGCATAATCCATCTTATTCATGCCACAACTCACTTCGTTCGCCGGTGACCCTAGTATAGACATCGGCGAAAATATCGCGCGACATGCGCATCACATTACTCTTGATCTGCTCCTTGACGGCCGTTTCCTCGTCACCCAGCGCTCTCGCCAGCGCCTGTTCCCGCTCGCTGCCGGCGATGAAAATACCCGTCGCTTCGCCAAAAGCAGCCGCCATTTTTTCCATATCACTTCTATCAGGGTCATCAACAATCCGCTGAATCGCCAGAAACATCTCCCGCTTACTCATAACATCACTCCAAAATCGATTTGATGATCATCAAATCATAGTTTACCATCTGATTAGATAACTGTCAAATCAATTTAGCATAAAGGAGAAATGTTTCAAATCTATATCGCAGATTAACATCGAATATAAGCGTGCAAATTTTGGTAAAGTAAATCGGTAACTGGAATGGTTTTCCTATTCCTGGGCATTGAGCTTGAACCCGGTACGGCTCCTGGAGACTTCTATGAAACATTTCGCCTGGACTGCAACATTTCTTGTGGCCGTACTTTTCTTTGCGCTGGCCGCCTGTATGGGTGCGGACGGCGCGGCGAACAGCGAGACTTCACGGACCTATATATACTTGATCGCCCTGGGAGACAATGGACAGAGCGGTGAAAAGATCGGCTGTGATGATAGTGTGATTCCGGTTGAGGTGGAAATTGAACCCACGACTGCCCCGCTAACAGCGGCACTGGAAACATTGCTGAGCAGTAAAGACCAGTATTACGGCCAATCCGGACTTTACAATGTCTTTTACCAGTCTGATTTGAGCGTCGATAGCATTGATATTGAAAACGGCGAGGCGATCATCCGTTTGATGGGGGATCTGCAGTTGGGCGGCGTGTGCGACAGCCCGCGTGTGCAGGCACAACTGGAGCAGACAGCTCTGCAATATGAAACCGTTGGCTCGGTGATGATCACGGTGAACGGCGAAACTCTGGAATCCCTATTGAGTGGACAATAAATCGAGCTCTCTTTCAGTTGAGTTCTCTGCTTGCTCCCGCCCCTTTCAGTTCATCATCCAGGCGCAGTTTGAAAATCTCCATCCCTTCACTGGGACGGCGAAGATTAAAGTCATCGATAAGCTTATTGATTTCGACGATTTCAGCCTGGAACTCACGGCACTGGGCGCTCCAGCTCAGCCGCAGCGCCATGCGCCGGCCTTCATCCTGCGCGAGGCGATACGCCAGGTTATGCCGCTGCCAGTGACGGCCGACATCTGTTCGCAGCTCCTCTATGGCCGTGCCCACCGCGTTCCGCCGCATCAACCACAGCGGAACGACCTTATGTTCCTTCATCAGCTCATTAGCCAGTGCGCTGTCCCCCTCAAAAAGACCGGACTTAAGGTTGAGCGGCTTCCCCTTACCTGCCAGATTATCAAAGACGCCTCGTTCCTGGCCGTCCTGTATCAAATCTTCCACCAGGTCCTGAAACTCAAAGCGCATGCGGATCTTGTGTTCGCTCTGTCGTTCCGCCTCCGTCCACTCTTCCCGGTTTGAATCTTCCCGGTTTGACCTTTTCCTATCACTGCTCATCTTCATTTTCCAATTATATACAGCCGGTCCGCTCTGATCTCAGCAGACCAACGATGCCCAGGATGACTTTCTTTCTGGACATTATCGCAAAAATCTGGACAATAGCCCGCTTGTTTAGCAATCCATTAAACGGAGATCTAATTGAAAGCGAGAGAAAAGCAAGAAGCGATATCGCGCCAACAGCAGACCGCTCTGCCTGTGAACAACCAAAGGCATGCTGAAAATGAGCCGGTCTCCCTGCGCGATCAGATCTGGCGGCCGTATTACGACGTATTCTCCCCACGCCTTGGCCATCACGTCAGCGGCAATATCCTTGTCGCCGAAAACGTATTCAGCCCACAGCTCGACAATGAACGGGATATCCTGATCTACCTGCCCCCATCCTACACGAAATCTTCGCGCCGCTATCCTGTGCTCTACATGCAGGATGGCCAGAACCTCTTCGACCCCGCCACCAGCTTCGCCGGCGAATGGGGCGTCGATGAAGCCCTGGAGATGCTGGCGGCGACGGAGGGGCTGGAAGCGATCGTCGTGGCCATTCCCAACAGCGGCGCAGGCCGCCTCGACGAGTACAGCCCATTTCATGATCTTATACACGGCGGTGGCAAAGGCAACCAGTATCTATCGTTTATTGCCCACTCCATAAAGCCAGCCATCGACGCCGAATTTCGCACGCTGCCGGATCGAAAACACACTGGTATTATGGGCTCCTCCATGGGCGGTCTGATCAGCCTCTACGCCTACTTCCATCGCGAGCACATTTTTGGCTATGCCGGCGTGATGAGCCCATCCCTGTGGTTCAGTCACGGCGCGATTTTCGATTACGTTGAGAACGCACCGTACACTCCCGGCAAAATCTACCTCGACGTCGGCACCCGCGAACAGGGCGGATCGATGAAGGCCCTGCGCAAGCTGGCCAATTCGCGGCAAACCTATGGCAGCGTCAGGCGTATGAAACGCATCCTCGTACGCAAGGGCTACCGCCTGCACCAGCAGCTGCTCTCTGTTGAAGAAAAGTGGGCCGGCCACAGCGAAGCCGACTGGGCCCGCCGCCTCCCCCTCGCCCTGCGCTTCTTCATCGAGCCATAGACCTCCGTCTCATCCCTGACCCATATTTCCCATCACCTGCTTGCCAAGCGCCGCCGCTCTCTGTACGATTACGAAGATCGCGAAGCTTTCGGCCGTTCCGGGCCGTAAAGTCCGCAAGAAAGGGATAAACGGCCGTTTGTTTGCGCATGCGGCTAAAGATTGCTGGAGATAACCGCCACGTCAGAACAGAGAACAGAGAAGGATACGGCCGTCGAGCCGGTTGAGGTTGCCGGGAAAGACAACGGCACGAAGACGCCATCCAACCGCCGCATCGCCGTATCGCTGATCATCATCGCCATCTTTATTCTACTGACAATCGCCTTCTGGCACTGGTGGGACCAGCTTCACGCCCTGATAAAATTTGTCAGCGACCAGGAAGCCTTTGGCGAATACCTGCGCAGTTTTGGCGTCATGGCGCCCCTCGTCCTGTTCATGGCGCAGATGATCCAGGTTTTCATCGCCTTCATCCCCGGCCATGTCGTCTCCATCAGCGGCGGCTATGTATTCGGTTTTGCCTGGGGTTTCATCATGAACCTGTCGTTCACTGTCTTCGCCAGCCAGATGGCCTATTTCCTGGCTCGTTATGCCGGACGGCCGATCGTTTACAGACTGGCTGATCGTGAGACGGTTGACTACTGGGAGCGCGTCGCCAACACCAGGGGCACCTTATTCTTCACCATCGCCTTCTTGCTGCCCATCTTCCCCTCCGACGCCATGAACTTCGTCGGCGGCCTGAGCGGCATTTCCGCGGGCAAATTTCTATTTGCGAACTTCTTCGGCCGTATGCCAAGCGCCATCATGCTCACCATGATCGGCGCCTACGGCACCGAATTCTCAAACGTGGCCTGGGCTATCATCGTCCTGATCTTCGTCGTCGTCCTGATCGCCGGCAACTACGGCGCTCGCTGGATCAGGCGCACCCTGGACGAGATGGACGACGCTGAAACGGAACTCCTCGTGCAGGAACACCGCTCAACGGAACTGCCGGCTCCCGTGGAGAACAGTAAGCAGTAAACAGAAGTCAGTAAGAAGTGTATCGTATACTGAATCTGAATACTGTTCACCCCATTCCTTACGCCAGCGTCACGGGCGCGTTCTTCGCCGCAGATTCGTAAAGGGCCACAATCGTGCGAATGTGGTTTCGCGTTTCATCTAACGAGAGGTACGGCTCCGCGCCGTCGAGGACGGCCGATTCCAGGTCCTCAACCTCGCCTAAATAGAGTTCCTTTTCCGGTACCGGGATTTCATCAACTTCCCCGTCAACATTCTCAAAAAGGAAGTTGTTATCGCTCAATTTCGGCTTAAAGGGCTCGTGAATGCGCAGAATACCGTTCGTGCCCAGCACTTCCACATAAGCATGTTCCGGCGTGCGGAAGCCGCACGTAAACTGCGACATGCGCCCGCCCTCATAATGCATCTGGCCCACGAACGTGTCATCCACCCCTTCCGGTCCCAGCCACTGGTCGCCAAAGACCCACTGCGGCGGGCCGCCAAGCAGGAACTGGGCCATGCTCATCGGATAGCAGCCCACGTCCCACAGCGATCCACCGCCCCATTCCGGCACCAGGCGCACATTATCGCGGCTGCCCATTTTGAATGTGAATACGCCGCGCACGGTTGTTACATCGCCCAGACGCCCGCTGCGAATAAACTCCTCGGCGATCTTCGTCTGCGGGTGGTGGCGATACATGAAGGCCTCTGAAATCACCATGCCCGACTCTTCGGAGACGGCGCGCACGCGGTCGACCTCTTCCACGGTCAGCGCGAATGGCTTCTCGCACAGCACATGTTTGCCGTTCTCCATCGCCTTGATGCTCCATTCGGCGTGTAGATGGTTGGGCAGGCTGATGTAAACAGCATCCACGGCGTCCGACTCAAGCATCGCCTCGTAGCTTCCGAAGGCCCGCGGAATATTCCACTCGGCGGCGTAAACCTCGGCTGATTCCTGCGAGCGGCTGGCTACGGCCGTTAATTCACTCCGTTCCGAGGCCCGTATGGGCGGGATAAGCGCCCGGTTGATATTGGCTGTCGATAGCAATCCCCAGCGAACTTTCTCCGTCATGTCTTGGTTCTCCTTTACCAGCCGCCCGGCCGCGTCCCGTTTGCGAACGCCGGCGGTCTGTCTCAGCAGTGAACTGATGGGTCGTACTCAATGGCGCCCGCCGCCGCGAAGGGAAGGCGCACTCCCTTATCATATCCTGCCTCGCCTTTTCGTCCACATCGTGAGCGCTGCAGCGCGCTCCTCTCCCTTGCCCGGCGCCCTCCTCTACCTACATGCCTTCCATGCCCCTGTGTCCTCTGTTTGCCTTTCTTCTGCATCGACCCTCTCACTCACCCATTTAGGAAGAATCTGATATATTTCACAAAACGCCCACCGAACGGACGACACAATGGATTTAGTTATACGAAATGCAATATTAGATCGCACCAGAGAGCACGTGGAAGTAGGCATAGTAAACGGCCGTATCACGGCCGTTTCCAGCGGCGGCCTGCCCCCAGGCGATTTGGAGATCGACGCCGGCGGCGCCATGATCTCTCCTGCCTTGCTCGAGCCCCATTTTCACCTGGAAAACGCGCTCATCTGGGAAGGCGCCCTCAACCACAGCGGCACCCTGCACGAAGCCATCGAGGTCTACGGGGCCATAAAGAGAGATATGGACCTGGACGATCTTATGCGCCGCGCCTCGATCGCCCTGGACGCTGCCATCGCCAACGGGGTTTTGTGGTTTCGCAGCCACGTCGACATCGATCGCACAGCGCAGCTCCATCTCCTGCGTGGCAATATCGCCGTGCGCCAGAAATACAAGAACCTGATCGACATCCAGCTCATCGCCTTCCCGCAGATGGGCATGGCCCGGGACCCCGAGGTCATGGACCTGATGTGGCAGGCCATGGAGAACGGGGCCGATATCGTCGGCGGTATGCCCCACGCCGAACAGAATATGGACGACGCCGCGCGCCACATCGAAATCGCCTTTGAAATAGCCAGGGCGCACGACGCCGATATTGACATGCACGTCGATGAGACCGACGATCCTTACTGGCACAGCCTGGAGCTGCTGGCCGAGCAGACCATTGCCAACGGCTGGCACGGCCGTGTTTCCGCCGGCCACTGCTGCGCCATGTCGGCCTGGGACGACGCTCTGGCTGAACGCGTGATCGCCAAAGTCGCTGAGGCGCGCATCAATGTGATCACAATGGCCCCCATCAATCTCATGCTCGAAGGGCGCGGCGACAGCCACCCCAAGCGGCGCGGCATCGCCCGCGTCAAGGAACTGCTGGAGGCCGGCGTCAATGTTACCTGCGGTCAGGACGACTTGCAGAATATGTTCTACTCCTTCGGCAGCATGGACCCCCTGGAAGTCGCCCTCATCGCCGCGCACGCCGCGCACATGAGCGCGCCGCCGGAAATCGAAGCCGCTTTCGATATGCCGCGCTACAACGCCGCCAAAACTTTCCGCCTGGACGATTACGGCATCTTTGCAGGCGCGCGCGCGAATCTGCTGATCATCGATGCACATTCGGCCGTCGATGCCCTGAGGCGCCGCGGCGACCGCCTCTACGTGATTCGCGACGGCCGTATTGTGACGCAGTCCAAAACAACCGTTCAGCGCCACTACGCTTGAAGGAGAGACCCATGAAAACGATCGGCCTCTTGGGCGGCATGAGCTGGGAAAGCACCGCCCTCTACTACCGCGCCATCAACGAAGGGGTTAAAGAGCGGCTGGGCGGCCTGCATTCGGCCAAAATCGCCATGCTCAGCGTCGATTTCCAGGAAATTGAAACCTTGCAGATGGCAGGTGACTGGCAGGCGGCCGGCGAGCAGCTGGCACGGGCCGCGCGCCAGGTGCAAAACGCCGGCGCCGACTTTCTACTGATCTGCACCAACACCATGCACAAGGTCGCCCCGCAGATCGAGGAAGCCATTTCCATCCCCCTGCTGCACATCGCCGACGCTACGGCCGGACGAATCAAAGCTGCGGGCTTGGACACCATCGGCCTGCTGGGCACGCGTTTCACCATGGAGCAGGACTTCTACGCAGGGCGCCTGCGTGAAAAACACGGCCTGCACGTCCTCGTCCCAACAAAGCAGGAACGCGACATCGTTCACCGCGTCATCTACGAAGAACTTGTCCTCGGCCACGTCCGTTCCGAGTCACGAGAGCGCTTCCTACAAATCATGGACTCTCTGCAAGCCCGCGGCGCCCAGGGCATCATCGAAGGCTGCACGGAAATCGTCATGCTCGTGCAGCAGGAGCACACCGCCATCCCCCTCTTCGATACCACCGCCATTCACGCCCAGTCGGCCGTTGAACAGGCGCTTAAATCGTAACAAATAAAAACGGACTGCACTCCTTGTAGTGCAAAATGGCAATTCGTCTCCTTGTAGTGCGAAATGGCATTTCGCCGCGGTAAATCCGCAGGCTGCCGTGTCCCCTGAAGTCAAAGAATCTTTTTCCCACCCAGCAGGCCGGCTTACTTGACAAACGGAACCGTTCGATCAATAATGTGGGTGACTGCCCACCCATATTACCTGTACGGAGAACTGTGCAATGGCCAGGCAAAAAGAAAACGAACGTGAAGCAGTTCAGAATGCTACCAGATCGAAGTTGTTGTCAGCAGCCGCTGCGCATGTTGCGCGCGATGGATTTGACAGTGCCAATATCAACGATATTTCCACCGCTGCGGGCTATGCCAAGGGCACCATTTATAACTACTTTCCCAGCAAGCGCGCCTTGATGCTGGCTCTGGTCAAGGATATCGCCGCCAGACATGTCGCTTTCATCAGTGAAACGGTCCATCAAACTGCTGATCCACAGGAGCGGCTGGAACGCTTTTTTGAGGCTGGTTTCGCTTTTGTTAGTGAAAATCTCGCCGAGTCGCAGGTTTTGATAAACACACTTTACGGGCACGACAGGGAGTTAAGGCAAATTATTTATGAGGCCTATCTGCCCCTCTTCAAGCTGCTCTCAGTGGAAGTCATTGACCCGGGCATCGAAGCCGGCCAGTTTCGCAGCGTCGAGCCTACGAAAACAGCCGGACTGCTCATGACCATCTACCTCGGAACCTGTTCTCAGGTCAATGAAGCAGGACGGCCGTGGCTGAGCCCGCAAACCGTATCCGATTTCGCCGTTCACGCCCTCGCGGCAGGTCAACACACCCAGGATGGGTGATTTGCTCTGAACATTGCCTGACAAGGAGTCCCTGTCATGAAAACTTTAGTCGTTCATTATTCAAAGTTCGGTCATACCGAACAATTGGCCCATGATATCGCCGCTGAATTCGGCCCGCCTGACGCTGTTATCAAAGCCGGAGAGTTTTCGATTGACGATCTCGCGGATGTCGATCTGCTCATCATAGGCTGCCCGACGCACAGGATGAACCTGCCTGTCGAGGTCCGTCCCCTGATCGATAGCTTGCCGGGAGGTGTCATGCGTGGCAAAAAGTTTGCCGCTTATGACACATCTTACGAACTATCTCGCTGGCTGAGGCCCTTCACCGCAGCAAAACGACTCGACCGTAAAATGCGCAGGCTCGGTGGCCGGCGCGTCCTGCCCCCGGAAACATTCATAGTCGAGGGAAGAGAAGGCCCCTTGCGCGCGGGCGAGCGGGAGCGTGCTCACAACTGGGCCTTGGCTATTGCTCGAAAACTTCCGCAAGAAGCAGTTTAGTGCGCCCGCCAGCTGTTGGTCGGCGGCCCTCAACGCAATTTGCCACGCTGCAGCTGCATGGTACATATCCATGCAGTTAACAATCGTTGACGTTTAAGCGGCAACGTTGTACTATCTTATGATATTGTAGCCGCCGCCGGGCGGCTGTTTGCACGTACCAGATGAGCGACTGCCAACCTTTGTTGGAGATCCTTTATGAAAGTAACAGATGGAAAGATATTGGCGGCCCGTTACGGCATGTTGTCGGAATTCGCAGTGCTCATGGCCCAGTCCGAGAATTTGGAGCAGC
>JBJYWZ010000130.1:0-2289 GCA_046259725.1 Promineifilaceae bacterium (SeqCode)
GAAAAGCGCTCGTCCGGATAACTGCCGCTGCGAAATAGTCTATGCGCGCTGACAGGGATTACACGCGCGGGGTTAAAGACCACGACTTCGTCGGAGTCCCAATATTCGAAGGAGCGATCGCCCAGGGCATCGTAGTCGTGGCGCTTGATCTGCTCGTGCAGTCGGGAGAGATCCAGCCAGGCGCCGAAGTAGCGCGCCTTTTTTCCCTTGAATGCTCCCCACCCTCCCATACGCCGCGGGTGCATCAAGATGTAGTTGGTGAGATGAATCAGCTCCTGCCGCGTCAACTGCTTGTTGTGCGGGATAGCCTTGTGGAACTGCGGTCCGAACTCCAGCAGCTCATTGCCGAACTCGCGGCGCAGGGTGCTGATAACCCGCTGGTCATAATGGCCATCCATCCACAAAATGCGCGTGCCCGGCTGCAGGTGGCAGCGGATGATGACGCCGCTTCCCCATGTCCAGTTCGCGGCCGATTCCAGCTTTTGCGCAACATAAACGCCTCGACCGCGATTGCTCCCGTGCCCCCAATCATGATCCAGCTCAAAGCCGCGGGTCATGATTGAATAGCCGTTGCCTTCCCAGGTACCGTGAAAATATTCGCTGATCCTCATCGTCTCTCGTAGTATGCCGGCGCTTCGGCGGCTGTTGGCGGGAAAAGGATATTATAGGTGACTTGCCCGCCGCTATTCCAGATACGCGGTGTCGGGTGTTATGAATTGAAATTGTGCAGCCCACTCGTCAACGCAGCTCGAATCCGGCGCTTTGCTCGGATCTTCGATAAATGCCCGTATCATCCGATTGGCGCATTCATTGCTGCTCACGGAATGACCCATCCAAGGTAGTTCATACTTATAACTGTTCGCAAGCGTTGCCGCGAGTCTTTCCATATCCTCCTCTGCTGCGTTTGGATCAAATTGGCCGCCCAATATTAATGTTGGGATGTCACTTTTTACCGGCTCTAATTCCGCCGGCTCTATCGCTTCTGTTCCCAGCTCCTTTCCGACAAGCAGGTCCACCCTGCCTGCTGGATGGAAATCCCAATAGTCGCTGCCCATACCCGCTTCTTCAACGGCAGCCGCATACGCTTCCATGCTGCCGATTGGCGTCTTCTCGCGGCTGTGCACGGAAATGAGCATCCCGGCGGACAAGCCTGTCAGCACCAGTGGGAAAAAGCTGTAGAATTTTTCGACAAAGCTATGGTTGCCCTGTGCAGCCGCCTGAATAATCATGGGCAGCGCCGGAATCCGGTCGCTGCGCCGCAGCAGCTGCGAAACAGCAAAGGCCAGTGTTGTGCTGTTCAGGAGCACCTCGTACGGCTCGCCTGTTACAGCGTTTGTCACCACCAGGCGGATTGGTTCGACCTCCAGCCGCTTGAGCGTGTCAAGATATACCTGGCGCAGGTCGGGAAAGGCCTTCCGGCAGGCATCGTCGGCTGTACACGCGTCGAAAAAAGCATCCACCTTCCGCGCGGTGTAACGAGGAAATTGATCTAACGGTTGATCGAGTGGTTTAGCGGCATCCAGGACAGCACAGCGCACGGTCTCAGGGTAATGGCGCATCACGTTGAGCGCCAGGTAGGAGCCATAGGATACGCCATGCAGATTAAGATACTCAACACCCAGAACGCGGCGCAGATCGTTGACGTCAGCGGCGCTTTCGCGGCTGTTATAGGAAGTCAGATTCGCTTCAAGGCGCAGTTTTTCCACACAGTCCAGCAGCATTTCCGCCGTGTATTCACCCGCCTCACGCGCCGTTACCGATCGCCCGCCAATATCAAAATCGAGAATATCAAGGAAAGCTTCCGTATACTGCGGGCAATCAAGCGCCGGCTCGCTCCAACCAACACCTCGCTGCTCAAAAATAACAACATCGCGCCCGGTCTCAAAAAAGCGGGAAAAATTACGGTACTCTTCGGCCATGAAATGCAGGATCTTTTCGCCGGGCCCCCCGGCGAGGTGAACAATGGGATCCGCCTTTGCAGGACGATCCGGATTACGCAAGATGGCAGCTGCAATGCGGATCAGGCGGCCGTTTGGATCAGCGCGATTCTCGGGCACGACAAGGTAACCACATTCCACAGCCGTCTCAAATTCCTGCTTGAACCAGCACTCCGTTCGTTCAAAATAGGGCTCATATAAGAAACTCATAGGCGCATCCTCCTGCGTTGCCTATTAATGGTTACGGGTAGAAGTGCGGAGAAACAAAGGGCGCGATCGCGTAGGCGACGCTCAATGCCAGCGCCTCCTGGCGTGACACCAGGCCGGCCGTAAAGGCGCCAACGGCCCCGCC
>JBJYWZ010000131.1:0-2823 GCA_046259725.1 Promineifilaceae bacterium (SeqCode)
GGCAGCGGGCCGGGAGGCGGACCGGCTGGTTTCTTCCAGGGCGAGTTTGGCGGGATCGGCCGTCCGCGGTCCTATACCGTCACCGTGTTTGGCGAAGTAGTTGAACAATGGAGCCAGCCGGGCGAAGGGTATGAGACGGTTTACTGCTTTTACCAGGATGGTCCGGCGTTGGTTGAGCTGCAAATACAACGATTTAACTATTCGGGTATTGGCGGTTAAGAAGCTGGCTTAAATAATACGCGAGCTGCGCATCAGGAGGTGACTTATGAAAACTCGAATAGTGCTACAGATCAGTTTTCTGGCAATTTTGGCGGTTCTGGCTACCGCTTGCGGCGCAGTTTCGGAACAGTCAGGCAGCGAAAAAGCGCCGGACTTTACGCTTCCGGACGACGAAGGCAACATGGTAAGTCTTGCGGAAACGCTGCAGGAGAATGAGTATGTGGCCCTCGTGTTCTACCATTCCCACACCTGAAATCTTTGCATAAAACAGCTCGGTGGGCTGGAAGAAGATCGTGCGAAGTTCGAAGAAAAAGGGGCGCAGATTATCGCCGTGGCGGTGCAGTCACAAAAGGCTGCAGAAGCCAGTAAAATGGCGGCGAGAGTGCAGTTTCCCATCCTGGCCGATACGGATCATGCTGTGGCGGACGCCTTTGGCGTGTTTGGCTTGCTCGATGAGCCGATAATGCAGAATGAGGCGACACCGGCGGTTTTTATTATCAATAAGGATGGGCAAATCGTGTGGTCAGAGATCGCCGAGAACTCAGATCAGAGAACGCAGAGTGAGACGATTTTGGCGAATCTGCCGTAATGGATTCTCATCTAGATAAAGGGTGCGCGCCCTGGCGGGCGTGGTGCGATTTGGCAAATCGCGTTACGTTTTTTCAGAGAGGAGAAACCAGGTTTCCATCGGCCGTTTGCCCTTAATCTCGATCAGGCCGCGGGGCTGGCAGTCAAACTCGTCGTGCAGTGCCTCATATAAACGGCGTGTTATCTGGATTTTGCCCGCTTCGCCGTGTGACTCCATGCGGCTGGCCACGTTGACCGTATCACCCCAGACATCCCAGTGGAACTTGGTATGGCCGATGATGCCGCCGATCACGGGGCCGCTGTTCATGCCGAAGCGAAATTCAAGCTGCCCGGTTTGCGTCTCAATCAGATAGTCGCAGTAGTCGCGCATTTCCAGGGCGGCGAGCGCCAGCGCGCGGGCATGATCGGGGCGGATGGACGGCGCGCCGGAGACAACCATATAGCTGTCGCCCATCGTGCGCACCTTCTCTAACCCGTATTTCTCGATCACCGAATCAAAGGTGTTAAAGACGTCGTTGAGCATGTCGACCAGCTCCACGGGATCAAGCTCCTCGCTGAGGGGCGTGGAGCCGACCACGTCGGCAAAGAGGACGGAGACCTCGTCAAAACGATCGGCGATGGTGCGGTTTCCCTCCTTGAGAATGGCGGCGATGGAAGCGGGCAGAACGTTGAGCAGCAAGCGTTCCGATTTCTCCTGCTCCCTGCGCAGTTGCTGCGTGGCCAGGTCGCGCTGCTGAATGTAGGTGCGCGTCATGAAAAAAATAATCGCCGAAAGGATGCTGACATTGAGCACAAAAATGGCAAGAATGAGCCATCCCGGAAGGCCGTTTGTGCGGCGAATAATGGGATCGAGCAGCGCGGCGAGGAAGAAGAGCAGGATGAAACCGGCAAACCAGCGCCTTTCGTGGTAGGCAGGAGAGTGCATGAGAATGCCCAGCGGGCTCATGATCGCCGCTAAAATGATGGCGCTGGAACTGACGATGCCGCCCAGGGCAAGAGTAAGCAAGAAGGGAAGGAAGAGCGTGGAGGCGATCTGGATGCCTGCTAGCGGTTCGCGCTTTCCTGTCCGGTGAAGGTAAATTAAGCCGGCAATAGAGAGGAGTAAATAGGCATACGTGATCAGGCCGGCCACTGTTTCGCCGTAATAGAAATAGGCCGCGCCCCAGATGATGGCCGCCGGCAGCACGATCATCGCCCCACCTACCAGCAGTCCTTTTTGCACCTGTTCATCATAGGTGTCTCCGGGACGGCTTACGAATCGGGCAATGGCGCGGATGAAGCTGTTACCCGCCTGTTCCAGGCGTGAAGGCGCGGAGTGAGTCATCGTCAGGGCAGCCGCGGCTGCGAGCGCATGATCAGGGTCACAAGCAGCAGGCCGGACAACCCGCCGGCAACAAAAAACGTGTACCAATTCAAAAGACCGGCCGCGCCCAATTCTTCCTGATGCCACAATAGAGCCAGCAGCAAGAGTCCGTACCAGATGGCGATGCTCTGCATCGGCACCGGCCAGGCGCTCCAACGATTGTCTGAGGCCAGAACGAGGGAGCCCACGCCCAACAGGGCATGCCAGCCGGCCATGATGCGTGCGGTAAGCGGTGAGAGGGTCCAGGGCCAGATGTTGACGAAAATGTCGGGTCGTATCAAGGCGGCGAGAGACAGGACGATCAGAAAGCCGCCGGCAAAGGCCATAAGCACGCGCAGCCAGTTGGGCACAATACGCTCACCCGGCCCCGGCAGGCGCGGATCGGCCCGCCGGTTAAGCCACCAGACGAATGGCACGAGCAGGGGAGTGACGATATAGAGAACCAGCCAGATCCAGAAAGGCCAGTTTTCGGTAATAAATTTGTCCAAATGCTGCAGCGTGGCCACGAGCATCAGGATAGTGAAGACAGTCACCGGAGGATAGCCGAGATGGACGTGGTGCCAGCGCAGGCCGCGGCTGCTGGTGACGTAGGAACTGGGGCTCAAATAGCCGGCGCCCAGATCGACATGATGCCGGCGCGCGCCCAGGCCCAC
>JBJYWZ010000132.1:0-3456 GCA_046259725.1 Promineifilaceae bacterium (SeqCode)
AGCCCTGCGATGCCAGCACCAATGATCGCAATCTTTTGCCTCGAACTCATTCTGGCTGTCTCTCAGAAGCCCCTCGTGTGCCCAAGCCGGCTAGAGTGTTTCGACCGGGCGCACTTCGCCGACCTGTATTCCGGCGCGATTAGTGAGCCGCGGCCGGGTCCAGGCCGATAATTCGGCCATCTCCGAGGAAGAGAGCAGGTCCAGCTTGCGCAGGATTGCGGCCGTTGCCACTTCCGCCGCGCGGGAAGCACCGTCGGCAATCTTCAGCGAAAGGCCGAGTCCCAATGCGGGCAGGCAGGCACAGAACATGCCCTCTGCACCGATCTTGACCATTCCACGCCCTGTCAGGGCGCGGTTGATTGCAGCGTCAAACCGGCCAGTACCCGACATCAGCTCCGGATATCCACTCCACGCTGCCTTGACCCGCTCCGCCGCGTCGGCGCGGGCGCTCGGGAGGTTGTCCGGCGCTGCAAGCCGTGCCATGGCCACCGCCAACCCCTTCAGCGAGATTGCGATTGTCGGCAGCGAGCATCCGTCGATGCCACGCGGTGCAGTTGCCAATTCGTGGCCCGTCATGGCCTCTAAGACACCCAAGATGCGCTGCTGCGTCGGATGAGAGATGTCGACATAGCCGGCCACCGGTTCGCCGCAGTGGCGCGCGGTCGTTAGTATTCCAGTGTGTTTGCCAGAACAGTTATTATGCAACGGCGATGGCGGTTCGCCCGCTGCGATCATTGCATGTTGCGTCGGCTCGTGCATTGGCCATTGCGGGCCGCATAAGAGGTCGGAAACAGTACAGCCGATTCGTTGGAGCCAAGCCGCGACCCGTGTTGTGTGCATGGGTTCGCCTGTGTGGCTCGCACAGGCCAACGCTAGCTCCTCTGAACTAATATCGAACGCATCGGCTGCTCCCGTTTCGACGATGGGTAGGGCTTGCAGCGCCTTAATAGCCGAACGCGGGTAGACGCGTTGTTCGAAGTCACCCCAAGCCGCGATGACTTTACCGGCGCCATCTGTCACGACGGCAGCGCCATCATGACGACTTTCAACCATCGGACCGCGGGTGACTTCGACCAATGTCTGCCAACGGCCCTCCGCTGGAGCGACCGAAACCTGCGGGGCTGCGACCATCTCGAAAAGCTTTTTGCTCACGAATCTAACAGCGTACTTTGTCCTGTGACTCAACAAGGAGCAAGCTGGCGTAAGGACCTTCCCCTCCCATCAGTCTCTACGTTGTCCGTAAGAATGCGGAGTTCAACGAAACCAAGCCCTGTTACGACAGCAACGCGTCAGACCATCGTGCGGCAGAGGACTCCTCGCCTAACCTTTGAGAATGCATGTCTGAGGAGCGTTAGTCTCCTCGAGGTCATGGTGTTGATAAACGGGGTGTCGCGCACTCAGCTGCCTGAGTCTTAGGAAATAGAGGACCGTCCACCATTAAAGGCTCCAGTAGTTCAGCGATCTTGAGATCTGAATGTCATGGCTAGAGGTAGGAAGACGATGGGATTGATTGCATGGGGTGCCGCGATCTACGCCATCATTTGCGCCGTGGTCTACTTTGCCAATCGTGCGTTCATATATTTCCCCAATCCAGCTCGTGTTGCGCCAGTCACGTTGGGCCTTGAGGGTGTCGAGGAGGTTGAACTCGTCACCGCTGACGGTGTGACGTTGGTTGGTTGGTATGCGCCTGCGACAAAGGGCAAGCCAACCATCCTGTATTTTCATGGCAACGCTTCGAACGCTGCCAATCGGGCGCCCCGTGTCGATACCATGATGGGAGATGGATTCGGTTTGTTCTACCTGAACAATCGTGGCTATGGCGGTTCGGGGGATAAGCCGACTGAAGCGAAGAATATCGCCGATGCGATTGCGGTCTACGACTACCTAATCGGTCGCGGTGTGCCAGCGAACACAATAGTCGCCTACGGCGAATCGTTGGGTTCAGGCCAAGCGATACGACTTGCGGCTAAGAGATCGCTTGCCGCAATCGTTCTGGAGTCCCCGCTCACGTCGATCGTTGATGTCGCAAAGCGAAGCTATTTTTGGCTACCGGTCGGTCTGCTCATCACAGACAAATACGATAACGAAGAAAATATCCAATCTGTAACGGCGCCCATTTTGGTCCTTCACGGCGAGCAGGATGGAATAATCCCTGTAGAAATGGGTATGCGGCTCTTTCGAGCCGCCAACGAACCAAAGAGGATCGAGATTTTTCCAAGGGGAGGCCATGTTGATTTGTTCGACCATGGAGCGTGGGAGGAGGTGAAGAGCTTCGTAGTCTCACTAGATAGGTGAATTGGTTGAGAGGCTGAACTGCAAAGAGTGGGTGGCACAGGGAGTACCGGCTTGTCGGCATAAGACGACCACTACGACAAGCGCCTTCGGACATTGAAGTAGAAGAATCAAACTCTGAGCCGGTAGACTTCAGAAATTAGCCTCGGCTATCAAATTGGAGCTGATCGCTTTTTAAACACCTATCGCAAACTAGGGTACTGGATTGGACTTGAAGGGCAGCGGGCTATGTCGATCTGGACAAGAATAGCGCACGCGACGACCGACGTGCTCGAAGGCGCGCATATCAGTGAGCGGGCTCATGGGCTTCTTGGTTTACTTACCGGAAGTCATACGCTCCACCATGATGGTAATCACAGTGCGAATCATCAAGTCGCATTCACCATCGGCGTAATCTCACTGGGCGCCAAGATGGCTAAAGCTGACGGTCGAGTTACGCCGGATGAAGTGATGGCCTTCAAGCAAGTGTTCGAAGTGCCCAAGGGCGAAATGGATAGCGTGTCGCGTATCTTCAACCTCGCCAAGGAGGATGCCCACAATTACGAGATTTATGCCGATCAACTTGCGTCTCTATTGAAGAGTAACCGCCAGCTCCTGGGAGACATACTTGAAGGCCTCTTTCACATAGCGATGGCGGACAGAGTGTTCGACCCTAATGAAGAGAGATTTCTGGAGGACATAGCCAGGCGTTTCGGTTTCACTCCCACGGAATTCAATAATATAAAAGCACGACACGTGGGTTCGCTTAAATCCGATCCGTACCAAGTACTGGGAGTAACGCGCGATATCGACAACGACGCGTTAAGAAGGCACTACCTGAAGCTGGTGCTTGAGAATCATCCTGACAAGATGATTGCGCGTGGCGTGCCGCCGGAATTTGTCTCGCGCGCGACCAAGAGAGTTGCAGCAATTAATGCCGCCTATACGGAGCTATCTAAAGAGCGCCAAATGTGATCGTGGCTGGCTTGAACGTTACCGCGATCTTCAAGAGCAAGAGCACGCTGTCTAGGCCACGCTCCACCTGGACCAATTTTTCGCAGACTCTTTATTCTTCCCTGCGGCCAATTACTAGCGCCGCAGGTCATGCGTCGAGTTAGAGCGAGCGTCTGCGTTCAACGAAAAAGGGCGTCAACCGAAGTCAACGCCCTGGGCTTGTTCTTTAAT
>JBJYWZ010000133.1:0-20393 GCA_046259725.1 Promineifilaceae bacterium (SeqCode)
TGCGGGCGACGTTGACGCCGATCAGCGAACCGGCTTTCGTTTCCACCATCTGCCAACTGCTGGGAACGGGGGGCTTGCACAGCACGGCCGCCTCACGCAAAGCGCCATCCGCCTCTTCCTCCCAGATCTGCTGAATTGGGCGTCCTTTTTCATCGAGCCCGAAGATGATCAGCCCGCCATCGCTGTTGGCCATGGCGACCATCGTTTCGGCAAGCTTCTCCGCGTCCGTATCAGGCAGGAAAGCCAGGCGAGGTCCAGGCGATTTGTTGATCATCGATTCTTCCAATTCGCAATTTATGGATGGCGGGTTTGGGCTGCCGCGGCGTCGTAAGGGACTGCATGGCTACAACGTGCAATCTCCACCCGTGGCTGCAGCTGCGGCTGCGCCGATGATGCCCGCTTCATTTAACAATTTAGCAGGCACCACTTTGGCATCGATCTTGATGTATTTCAAGAACTTTTCGTGATGTTTGCTTACACCGCCGCCGATAATAACTAGCTGCGGAGAAAATAAGAACTCAATATGTTGAAAGTATTCATTAAGCCGTTTGCCCCACACTTTCCAACTGAGATTCTGTTCTTTGCGTGCACGGTCAGAGGTATAGCGTTCGGCGTCTTCTTCATGCCCGGGCAGGTAGATATGTCCCAGTTCCAGATTGGGGACGCACACATTACCAACGAACATCGAGCTGCCGATGCCGGTACCCAGGGTGAAGATCATGGTTTCCTCGCGGACTTTTTTTCCGGCGCCAAAGCGCATTTCGGCGAATCCGGCGACATCGGCATCGTTGCGCACAAGAACTTCACAACCGGTGGCTTTAGCAATCTCTTTCTCGGCGGGGAAGTCATACCATTCCTTGTGGATGTTAACGGCCGAATGGGTAACGCCGTCGATGACAATCCCCGGAAAACCAACGCCCAAATAACCTTCATAATTGAAATGGCGCCTGATCTTCTCCACGGTTGCGACTACGTGCTCAGGTGTGGCCGGCCGCGGCGTGGGTATGCGATACCTGTCGGTGACCATCTTGCCGCGCCTGGTATCTACCAATGCACCCTTAATGCCGCTGCCCCCGATGTCAATGCCCAATGCTACTTTCATTTCTTTATTCCCAAAACTAACTAAACATTACCAGTCGTGCCCGGCACGAAGGCTCAGATGTAACTGTCCGGGCGTTTGTGCCGGCCTGGTTGAACGCCGTTTCGCTCTGCCCTCTACGATACAACGCCATAGAAATTCGGCAATGGTTCTACCGGCGTATCGGAGAAGGTGATGGCTGCCAGAATTTCCTCGCGCGCCTCTTCAAGTTTGGCGGGATCATTGGCGTGAATGGCGCCGATAACCTGGCCAGCGGCAACTTGATCGCCGATTTTCACGGGCAGTATAAAACCGACGGCATGGTCAATGCGGTCGCTTTTGATGAGGCGGCCGGCGCCGAGGTTGACGCTGGCCCAGCCCAATTCGGCCGTATCCATGGCCGCGATATATCCATCACGTGGGGCGAGGATATCTCCGACATAGCGTGCCCGCGGCAGCAGATCAGGATCATCGATCTGCGCCACATTTCCGCCCTGGGCGGCGACCATTTCGCGGAACTTTTGCAGCGCACGGCCGTCATCCCGGGCGGCCGCAGCCAACTCTTTTGCGGCTTCAATCGTTTCCGCCTTTCCCGCCAGCAGCAGCATATGACCGGCCACGGTGAGACAATGCTGCCAGAAATCTTCTGGGCCATCGCCTCTCAAGGTATCCAGTGCCTCCCTTACCTCCAGGGCATTTCCGACCGCATAGCCCAACGGCTGGTTCATATCGGAAAGCAAAGCAACCGTATGCCGGCCGGAATCTTCGCCAATATCGACCATAATCTGTGCCAGCTCGCGCGCCTCCTCTACGGTCTCCATAAAGGCACCGCAGCCGGTTTTTACATCCAGTACAATCGCATCGGCGCCGCCGGCGAGTTTCTTAGACATGATTGATGCGGCAATCAATGATTTGTTGGCTACCGTGCCTGTTACGTCGCGCAAGGCATAAAGCAGGCCATCGGCCGGCGCCAGAGAGATGGACTGACCGGCAAGGACAATACCGATATCGCCCAACTGCTTTTTGAACTGTTCTATCGTTAAATCAAATGACCACCCGTCAATTGATTCCATCTTATCGAGCGTTCCGCCGCTTGAACCCAGCCCACGACCGCTCATTTTTCCGACGGGCACGCCAAGGGCAGCAACAAGCGGCTGAACCACCAGCGTCGTTTTGTCGCCGACACCACCCGAGGAATGTTTATCCACCACGAAAGGGGCTACATCATGCAGATCGAGCTGCGCGCCGGACCGGGCCATGGCCAATGTCAGGTCAACCGTCTCGCGCCGGTTCATCCCATTGAGATAAATCGCCATAAGCAAGGCAGCCGCCTGGTAATCGGGAATCTCGCCGGCGGTATAGGCGTTAATGAAATAGTTTATCTGTTCCGTGCTCAGCTCTCCGCCGTCACGTTTGCTTATAATTACATCCGTTATGTTCATGCTGGTTATTCGCCCCAAGAAAGGTCCAATCGAATTTCAAGATCTTCGCAGTGAACCGGTAGGAAGATTGGGCCCAAATGTATCTTACTCGGTTGTGACATTATAGCAGGTATCGGTATAATGCTCGACACTCTCTATACATAATGAGCAGCAACAGGAAGAAGCAAATGAGTTTAGAAGTCGATACTCTTTTAACCGGCGGCACAGTTGTCACAATGAACAGCAATTTCGACATTTATGTGGAAGGCGCGGTGGCCATCAGCGGCGACAGCATCGTGGCCGCGGGCCCAGCCGACGAAATCATACAATCATACACAGCGAAGGAAATGATTGATTGTCAGGGACAGGTCATTATTCCCGGCCTCGTCAATGCGCACACCCACATACCGATGACGCTGTTTCGCGGCCTGCATGACGATCTGCGGCTGGATGTATGGCTGGGCTACCTGATGCCCCTGGAGCGAGAATTTGTGACGCCGGAGTTTGTGCGCCTGGGAACGCGCCTGGCCTGCGCCGAGATGATCCGCTCCGGCGTGACCAGCTTCGCCGACATGTACTATTTCGAGGAGGCAATCGCCGAAGAGACGGATCTCATCGGCATGCGCGCGCTTTTGGGGGAAACGATTCTGATCTTTCCTGCCCCGGACGCGTCCACGTTTGAAGAGGGCCTTATCCGCTGCCGGCGATTCATCGAAAAATGGCAGGATCATCCATTGATACAACCGGCCGTCGCTCCGCACGCCTGGTATACGGCCACACCGGAACTCTTGCGAGCCTGCTCAGACCTGGCCATCGCTTTTGATGTGCCGCTGCACACGCACGTCAGCGAAACAGGATTAGAGGTTGAAAACTGCCGCAATGATAATCATTCTGATGTTGTATCGTGGCTGCAGCGACACGGCATCTTGAACACAAAACTTCTGGCCGCACACTGCGTGCATCTCGATCGCTCTGAAATGTTTATGCTCAAAGATGCCGGGGCCGGCGTCGCTCACTGTCCAACGAGTAATCTAAAGCTGGCCAGCGGCATTGCCCAGGTTGGCAAAATGCTTGAGGTTGGGCTCAATGTCGGCGTCGGCACAGATGGGCCGGCCAGCAACAATGACCTGGATATGTTTGAGGAAACGCGCCTGGCGGCGCTGCTGGCCAAGACCGCCAGCAGCGATCCGACCGTCTTACCCGCCAAACAGGCTTTGGAAGCGGCGACGATCGGCGGCGCACGGGCGATGCATATGGCGGATGTCACGGGCAGCCTGGAACCAGGGAAGCGCGCCGATATCACTGTTGTGTCTATTGACAGTCTGCACAACCAGCCCCATTTCCGGCACAATCCGGATGCCGTTTATTCACAGTTGATCTACGCAGCGAAGGCGCCTGATGTGCAGCATGTCATCTGCAACGGCCGTTGGTTGATGCGCCAGAAAGAGCTGCAAACAGTCGACGAAGAGTCTACGCGTATCGAAGCAGCCGAAGTTGCGCGGCAGATAGACGCCTTTGTCGCCCAACGAGAATCCAGCCCCTATAACAAACTGGTCTTTTTGGCCGGCGTCGAAAGGCAGGAAAGTTTCGAAGTTCAGATCAAGGTACCTATTGCCGACGACGCACTTGTTTTGGCAGTAATGGAAAGCGACGAGATCGAAATCGTCAAATACGTCCATTACCGGCAGTTCGACCGTTACTTCTTTTTCAACGATACCGACCAGGACGCCGCTACCCTGCGCTATCGCGAGGATGAATTCGTCGATGAGGAAGGCGAAGTCACACAGGTTCGTGCGCGCCTGACATTAATTGGCGAAGAGGAACGACATGAATTCGACCACGCCATCATGCTTTCGAGATCGCGATTTCTGGCCGAGGCGACCAACAGCTTACGCTTTTACGAAGAGTATTTTCAGCCCAGCGTCGAGATTGCGGTCAATAAGGATCGACTGCGTTGGCGGATCATCTACCAGGGGACCGATTTTGCCATCAACCTGGATCACGTGACGAAGCCTGACCTGCCGGGATACTACCTGGAAATCAAATCACGCACGTGGTCACGCACGGATGCGGAACGCAAAGTGGAGATGATCTTGCAGCTGCTGGCGCTTGTAGGGATTACGCCGGAATCGGCCGAACGGCGGGAATACCCGCGCATTGTGGCCGATATGCAGAACTAGACGAATCGAAAGAAACGAAAAGGGTCGCTAGAAGCGGCCCTTTGTTCTGATTCTATGTCAATGTGGCCGGGACTATAGTCCGACCAGGGATTGGAATTTCATCACGGAATTCAGATCGCCGTCGACCTTGATCTTGCCGGACATAAAGGCCATCATAGGGTTCAGGTCGCCGCTGGACATCTTTGCGAAATCACCGGCATCCATTTTCAAGGTTGCCTGTGGGTCGCTGGCGCTGCCCGAATTGACGCTCATGGCGCCATCCTTAATGCTGGCATACCATTGGCCGCCGCCATCGCCGCTCAGGTCGAACTGAACGGTCATATCGAGGTCTCCGGCCTTATCAGCCTGGAAACGATCGGACATCGAATCAAATATCCCTTGTAAATCAGCCATAACTTTGAGGTTCTCCTATTTGGATTAAATCCATCACTCCCCGAGGTGGAAAGCATATCGTAATAACAACGCGAAGTATATCAAGAGGTTTTTTTGAGTGTCAAGCTTACAGAAAAATGGCAGCGCCTATTCTATTGCTGCCTTAACGATATAATGTTCTGTATGCGCATACAGATGACAGGGTTCCTCTATCGTATGAAGCTGTTAGCGATCTTTATGGTGAATGCCGGCCTGCTGCTCACAGCCTGTACGGCTGGAAATGCCCCGGCGACCATTGAAGCAACGCAAGCGCCAGACAGTTCTGTGACAGATCTGGCGCCTCGGACTGCTGAAACCTCTTCCAGCGAAGCAGCGCAAGAATCCAGGACCGAACCAACAGCCACCAATCCGGTACGGCCGACGCGCAAGCCCGCCTCCACCTATGCCGATCTGGAAATCGTCACCCTGCTGCCGCGCGACGCTATTCCGGCGATCGACAACCCGCAGTTCCTTCCGGCCGAAGAAGCTGATGAGTTTTATGACGCGGACGAACTGGTCATGGGAGTCTCTTTTAACGGAGATACGCGCGCCTATTCAGCCCCATTTCTCAGTAATCACGAAATCGTCAATGATACGGTAGGCGGCGTCAAAATCGCCGTCACCTGGTGACCGCTTTGTTTTACGGGCATCGTGTATGCCCGGGAAGTGGAAGACAGGGAACTCACTTTTGGCGTGTCCGGTAAGTTGATCCGCAATGTGCTGGTTATGTATGACAGGGAGACGGAGAGTTATTGGAGCCAACTGCTTGGGGAAGCCGTCGACGGCGAGATGGTGGGCGCGAAACTGACATACTTACCTTCCTGGTTTATGACCTGGGCCGAATGGAAAGAGAAACATCCCGACACCGTGGCACTGGACAAGAATGGCCGTCGCGGTTCCCAGGACAGCTATGATCGCTACTATGAGTCGGACAGCGCCGGCGTTATTGGGCGGACAAATTTCGACGACCGTCTCTACGCCAAGGAGTTTGTACTTGGTGTGGAGCTGGAAGAAACGGCCGTTGCTTATCCATTCAGCACGTTGAATGAAGAACCGCTGATCAATGATTCTGCTGCGGGAAGGGAACTGCTTGTTGCTTTCGACCCGCAGAGCGGCGCAGGCGCTGTTTTTGATCGTGTCGTCAACGGTGAGGCGCTGACATTCCACCAGAACGAAGGCCAGATGACGATGACGGATGATCAGAGCGGAAGCACCTGGGATATGTTAACCGGCATGGCCATTGATGGCCCGCTCAGCGGAACGGAACTGGCGCGCGTCAAATACGTGGCTGCATTCTGGTTCGGCTGGGTTGATTTTCACCCGGACACGATCCTGTATGGCTTTGAATAAGTGCCCGGTAAGTGAGAAGGCTCCTCAAATTAACGTTTACTCAATGATTGCCCTTCAAAGGGCTGTCTGCTGATGAGAGGGTTTGGCACGCCCATTTTGCTTGCGGTAGAATTCCGGCGATTAAAATAGCAGGGTTCCGGCGGCTTGTAACAGCCGCTTTTTTTATCTGCTACGAATAGGTAAAGCAGAGCAATTCTCGCCACTGCCACACCTTATTTGGAGAGGAAAATGGATCAATCTGATACCAATGGCGAAAGCCGAAATCGTGCGCTTATCATTGGCGGTTTTGTCGTCGTCGCAGTGCTGATACTTGTCGGCCTCTTTCTACCTCCCATATCGTTGGGAGCGCGTTTGGGTTTGGGCGCTGCCGCGCCAGCTGAGGTCAGCAGTGAAGTTTCAGCGGCAGCCGATTCTGGGGAAGCTGCAGTAGCAAGCGACAGCGGTGATTTCGCCGCCGCGCCGGCAGATCTTCCACGCGGCGTTGCCCTTGCCCTGAGCAGCGGAACGGCCGATATTGCCACCGTCGCCCAGAGTGATTTCGCCGCCGCCAGTAACCCCGGCATGCCCTCGGAACGTCTGGCGATAACGGGTGATGTATATACCGTATCTCCATCTGACAGCAGCGTAAGCGGCCAGGTGGCCCTGCCGGTACCCGCAGAAGCCACCGACCTGGATACCCTCGACCTATATGGTTGGGACGGCAGCACCTGGTCATTCTTTCCCAGCCAGTTGGATGCCCAGAGCAGTCAGGTCGTCAGCGCCGATAACGTACTTCCCCAGGCATTTGCCCTGGTGGAAGCCGGCGCTCCGGAAGAGGTTGGTGTTACCAGCTATGTGAAATCGGGCGAAAAGATTCCGACAGCCATGCTGCCTTCATTGAGTGACCTGGTGGTCACCGGACTGAAGCTGAATGCGGCCGGCGAATTGGAAGGCGAGATTGAGCGCCAACCTGACGGCGCATACAATCAGTGGCTGCAGGTTTCAAATGTCGGCCCGATAGTGGATCAGGCGGCTCTGTCCACTCTGCTTGGTAACAGCGAGCTGCAGCAGGCGCAGATCGAATCATTAACGACCCGCGCAGGCGACAACGGGTTCAGCGGCGTCGAATTGGATTACCAGCAGGTGCCGGAGAACCAGCGCGAAGCCTTTACTGCGTTCGCCAGCGATCTGGCTGACGCCCTGCACGAGCGCGGCCTGAATCTGGCTCTCACCCTGGGTACGCCCGCTTTCAGCGGCAATAGTTGGAACACCGGCGGCCAGGATTGGGCCGCACTGGGCAAAGCCGCGGATGTTGTGAATGTTGAACTGCCCCTGGATCCCACCCAGTATGACGAAAATGATGAAGCGGCGCAGGTTCTAACTTATGCGACGCGCCAGATCGATCGCGGCAAACTACGCGCCCTATACAGCGCCGCAGCGGTAGATCGCTTTGGTGAGACATTTGCACGGCTGACGAACGGCGATGCGCTGGTCAACTTTGGCGAACTGCAGTTTGTGCAGGGCGGCGAGGAAGTCGCCCCGAACGAGACCGTTGAGGTCGCGCTGTCTGGTTCGGCCAATCCGCTTGAATGGGATGGCGACAGCCTGACCTACCGCTACAGCTATGAAAAGGATGGCCAGACTCATGAGGTATGGCTCGGAAGCGAAGCCGCGCTGAACCACCGCATCCAGCTTGCGAATACTTATAACCTGGCCGGTTTGGGCCTGCGCGGGCTTGATGATATCGAGGATGCCGCCGGATACGCAGCCATCCTGGAAAGTTTGCGGGGCGAGGGCGAAGCGCCACAGCCCACCGGAGCGGCCATTGTCTGGACCGTTCGCAATGAGAATGACAGCGTGCTGGCCAGCGAAAGCGGGAACGATCTCACGTTTTCCTGGAATGTTGGAGATACCGAAGGTGAGTATACGGTCAACGCCGATTTCGCCCTGGGTGAAAATATAGCTGCTCTGGACAGTGTTACCGTGGCTGTCAAAGAGTCCGCGGAAGAAGTCGCCGAAGCTGACACGGAAGATACCGCTGCTGAGGAAACGGACGCCGAAGGTGGTGCGGCCGAGGACGAAGCCGCTACCGGTGAAGCAGAAGCCACGCCATCGGCCGTCTTCTCCGGAGAAGGAAACGCGGTTGTAAATGTCGGAGCGAATGTACGTGTTGGGCCTGGCCTGACTTACGGCACCTTGAGCGACGGTGTCAATCCGGGGACCGAACTCGATTTAATCGGCCGTAATTCAGACAGTTCATGGCTCAACGTTGTTTTGCCCGACGGCCGCGAAGGCTGGATCTTTGCCACCCTGGTTACGGTCAATCCCGATGTCAATATAAGTGCTCTAGACGTCATTGAAGTCGCCGCCCCCGCTCCTGCCGCTGCTGCTGCAAGCACGACGGAAGGTGACGAAGGCGCAAGTGGAGAAAGCGATACGAGCGCAGCTCCATCGGCTGCGGCAGCCCCGCCTCCACCTGTCGCCGCGGCGCCTGTCAGCAATCCTGGTTTCGAACTTGGCGGGCAAAGCCACAGTTTCGGGAATCCGCAGTTGATGGATTACGCGGGAATGAACTGGGTGAAGTTCCAACATAAGTGGGGTCCTGGAGATGATCCCAGCGCTGTAGCCGGCCGAATTCAGCAGGCGCAAGCCAACGGCTTTAAGGTTCTGTTGAGCATCCCCGGCCAAAATACCTATCCTGAGAGCATTGACTTTAATGGTTATGTGGAATTCCTGCGCGGAGTTGCCGCGTTAGGTCCTGACGCCATTGAGGTCTGGAACGAAGAAAACATCGATTTCGAATGGCCAGCCGGACAAATTGATCCCGCGAGCTACGTGAACAATATGCTGGCCCCCGCCTACAATGCCATCAAGGGAGCCAATCCCAATGTGATGGTCATCAGCGGCGCGCCGGCGCCCACGGGTTACTTCGGCGGCGGCTGCAGCGCACAAGGATGCGATGATAATGCATATCTGGCGGGTATGGCCGCGGCGGGCGCAGCCAGCTACATGGACTGCGTCGGCGCGCATTTTAATGCTGGCGCCACAGCTCCAGGTCAGTCCAGCGGACACCCTGCCGGCAGCAATCATTACAGCTGGTATTTCCAACCCACAATGGACCTGTACTATTCGACGCTTGGCAAGCCGGTTTGTTTTACCGAATTGGGCTATCTTTCCGGTGAAGACTTTGGCGGCGTGCCTTCCCGATTCTCCTGGGCAGGCAACACCACGGTTGCGCAGCACGCGCAGTGGCTGGCTGAAGCTGTGAGCCTGGCAGCGAACAGCGGCAAGGCCAGGCTGGCCATCATCTTCAATGTCGACTTCACGATGTATGGGGATGACCCGCAAGCCGGCTATGCCATGATCCGGCCGGACGGAGGCTGCCCTGCATGTGAAACGCTCAGACAGGTGATGGGCCGCTAGGAAGAACGAAGGGAAGTAAAAGAATGAAAAAGGCGCATCCCAACCTACAGGATGCGCCTTTTTTCTCAGAGGAGACAACCTTGTTCTGCAACCTGAAGGTTGCGCACCATGAGGAGTGCAGTTATGAAACGATGGTTCTACTTATTGATGATAATGGCGCTTGTCGCCAGCGCCGCGGCCTGCGGAGGAAGTGCTCCCGCGGAAACGGCCGAGAGCAGCCAGGAACAACCGGCGGCGGTTGAAGAAACGGCAGAGGAAGCAACGCTGCCCCCACCCATTATTACCGAGCAAGCAGGCAGCGTCGAAGGCAATGCGCCTGTCAGCGAGGGCGAAGCGGAACCGGAACAGCCGGCGTCCGAGGAACCCGGGCAGGACGAACCCGTCGAGGAACCCGTCGAAGAAGCCGCGACTCCCGAGACGCCCTGGCCGGTCGATGAGTTCGGTTACGGTGTGCAGATTCACGGCAATGCCACTGTTGGCGATCCGGCGGACACGATGCGCGCGGTGAAGAACGATCTGGGTGTCGATTGGGTAAAAACGCAGATTCAATGGTGGCTTATCCATCCTGATCCCGACGTGGAGCAATGGTTTTTCTACGATGGCGTTATTGACCAGGCACATGAGAACGACCTGCGGCTGATGGTCAGCGTTGTCGGCGCGCCGGCATGGACGCGCTCCGACGGCACGGAAAACGGCCCGCCCGATGATTATGGCCAGTATGCGGCATTCCTGACGGAGATGCTGGAACGGCACGATGGTAAGATCGACGCTATCGAAGTATGGAACGAGCAGAACCTCGACCGCGAATGGGCCACGGCAAACGGCGTGAACCCGGAGGATTACGTGCGCTTCCTGCAGGTCGCATACGAAACAATTAAGGCGCACGATCCAAACATTATCGTCATCAGCGGCGCGCTCGCGCCGACGGGGGACGGTGACTGGGTGAGCTGGATAGATGACTTCCAGTGGCTTGACAGGGCGCTCGCTGCCGGTCTATTAGATTATGCCGACTGCGTTGGCGCACATCACAACGGGTATAACATCGGTCCCGATGTCACCTGGGAAGAGGCGCCGTCCGATCCGCAGGGGGCGACGGCCGTGTTCCGCGGCCCCTTCGACAACGCCCATCACAGTTGGAGCTTTAAGTCGACATTGGACACCTATGCCGAAAAAGTGCAGGCAATCGATCCCAATAAGAAGCTGTGCGTAACCGAATTCGGTTGGGCAAGCAGCGAGGGGTACGACTCCTATCCCGAAGGCTTTGAATTCGCCCAGGACAATACGCTGCAGGAGCAGGCCGACTTCATTACGCAGGCCTTCCAGCAGATGCATGATTCAGGCAATGTCTGGCTCGCTTACCTGTTCAATTTTGACTTCGGCAACAAAGGTAACGGTCCGACCGATGATCCCGTACCTTACAGCATCCTGGACATCAACGGCGTGCCCAGGCCGGCATTTGGCGCGCTGGCCGCGATGGAGAAACCACGCTGAGGTTTTGAGTTAGAGAATGCCATAAGAAATCCGGTTTTTCACAGCCATGGGCGTAGTGACTTTACTGGAAAAACCGGATTTCTATCTTATCCATGCGACGCTACTTCCCCTTTCTCGTGATCCTGCTGGCCAGTCTTGCCATACCTGCGTGCAGCCAGGCGGTAACGGCCGATCCCCCTGAGGAGACAGTCGAGATGCTGTTTCCTTCGCCGGCATACGGTATTCACACCAATATGTGGTGGAAACCGGATCTGATCGAGCAAGACCTGGCCCTGGTTAAGGAAATGGAATTTGACTGGGTCAAACAGAAGTTTCCCTGGCGCGAGATTGAGGGGATTGAAAAGGGGCAGTATGATTGGTACCGGCCTGACCGTATTGTGGAAGCGACTGAAGCGGATGGGCTGAACCTGCTCGTGCGGCTGGACCGGCAGCCATTCTGGTCCGAGCCTGAAGACAACCTTTGGCACGAAAACCAGCCTCCGGGCGACCTGCAGGATTTTGCTGATTTTTGCGGCGCTGTCGCCGAGCGCTACCAGGGGCGCATTGCCGCATACCAGGTCTGGAACGAACCAAACCTGGGCCGCGAGTGGGGTGAACTGCATCCCGATCCGGCCTATTACACGGAACTGCTGAAGGTTTGCTATACGGCGATCAAGGCGGCCGATCCGAAGGCGATCGTGGTTTCGGCGGGGCTGGCGCCGACCGGTACAACCAATGATCAGGCAATGCCGGATACAGATTTCCTACAGGGCATGTACGACGCGGGCGCAGCTGATTACTTTGATGTCCTGGGCGTTAATGCTCCGGGCTACAAGGCGCCGCCCGAACTGGCTCCGGAAGACGCGGAGCAGGCGGAATATGGCGGTGGGCGGTGGTTCGCCTTCCGGCACGTCGAAGATATTCGAGATATCATGGTTGCCAACAATGATGGCGAAAAACAGATCGCCATCCTGGAAATGGGTTGGACGCTCGATCAGGTCAATCCCGATTATGCCTGGTTTGCGGTGGACGAAAGCACACAGGCGGATTACCTTGTTCGCGCGTACGAATACGCGGCGCAAAATTGGCAGCCCTGGATCGGGTTGATGACTACGATTTATATCCCTGATTATGATTGGACGGCCGAGAATGAGCAGTGGTGGTGGTCTATCGTGCTGCCCGATGGCACCCCCCGCCAGGCGTTTAATGCGCTGCGCGATATGCCCAAGATCCAACAAAGTGACGATCAGCTATCAGTTACCAATAGTTAGCGATTCATGGCCTGGTTATTAGCTCTTTCTTACTGGATTCACCTGCTGGCGACCATTATCTGGGTCGGCGGAATTGCCCTGATCACGCTTCTGGCCTGGCCAGCTTTGCAGCGCGGCACGCTGGAGGCCAATCAATGGTGGTCCATGCAGCGTAAATTCGTGTTGTGGGCCAATGGGAGCATGGTCTTACTGCTGATAACCGGCTTTTACCAGATGACGGTAGACAGCAACTATGCCGGTTTCCTGACTTTCGACAGCACATGGGCCGTGGCGATTCTCTTGAAACATATCGCCTTTATCGGCATGGTCATCATCACGGTCTATATGCAGGCGGTTCTTTATCCGGCCATGGCGCGCCTGGCTTTGCTCAGGGAACAGAAACCGGGGGCGGCAGCGGCTGAAAGCGACAAAATTCAAAAGCGTGAAATCCTCCTGCTGCGCTTAAACCTGATTTGCGCGGTCCTCGTCCTGCTCTTCACCGCTGTAGCCACTGCCACTTGAGATCGCCATAAGGCGCCCGGCGGTGATGCGCCGTTCCCCATCTCATCTTCACTGAGACAACTCAAGCATCATTGTAAGGTTTCTCGTAAGGAAGCGATCCTATCCTAATCTTGGCGCAGTTTACCGCGCTTTATTGGCACGGCTTTATAGGATGAAGGGTTGAGATCACAATGCTGCGAGCACCGACAACAAGCAAGACCAGGATCAACGTCCGGTCGCAAGAGACCATTCTTGATCGTGCACGATTGCAGCAAGCAAGCAAAGCGGCGTTTGACTATTTCCTGGTGATTCCGGCGCTGATCATGCTGCTGCCGCTTTTCCTCATTATCGCGGTGCTGATTAAATTGGAGTCTCCCGGCCCAGTTTTGCACCGGCAGCGCGTCATCGGCAAACGCGGCCGTTTCTTTGAAGCATACAATTTCCGCACCACCTTCGTTGACGGAAATGACCGCCTGATACGCAATCGCGACCAGTGGGTAGCCTTATTAAACGGACAAAACGCGGCATCAGATCCTCGTATCACCCGGGTCGGATATTTCCTCCGCCGCTGGGGTCTTGAAGATCTCCCGCGACTTTTTAACATCCTCAACAGGCAAATGTCCCTGGTCGGCCCGCATCTACTCAACCAGAATGACATCGTCCGGCTTGGCGTACGGCGCGTGGAGATGATCACCTCCGTGAAACCAGGTATGACGGGATTGTGGCAAATGCGTGCTTTCAATACCAGTGAACGCGAACTCAGCAGCCTGGAAATCGAGTACGTCAACAACTGGTCCTTGCGCACAGATATTCAAATATTGCTTGAGACATTTACGGCTATACGGGAGGGCAATATCCTCTAGAGCCATCAGGAGCATTATCCTGGGACAAGAACCCTCTCCTACTTATAGCGTAGAGAGGGTTTTTGTTTTTAAGGTCGCCTGGTTGTGTTAAACTGCCGGGAAATAATTCTCTATTTGATGCTTGAGATCGCTGGAAGCCAGGGCGAAGCAGCTTACTTAAGCCTATAAGTCGTGGCAATCAACCGGCAATTTTGAGCCTGTTACTTATCTGATTAACGTTTCCGGTTATGTTTGAACTCGTTTTTTTGGGAACTTCTTCCTCGGCGCCATCGGTCAATCGTGGACTGGCCGGGCATATGATCATGCATCGCCATTACCGCTTTCTTCTGGATGCCGGAGAAGGGACACAGCGGCAGATCCTACGCAGCGGCCTGGGTTTTAAGAGACTCAATACGGTGCTTCTGACTCACAGCCATCTGGATCATATTCTGGGCCTGGCCGGTTTGGTCTCCACCCTCAGCAGGTGGGAGAATTTAGAGGAACTTGATATTTACGGCGGGCGATCAACGCTGGCACGCGTTCACAACTTGCTCTATGGGGTCGTCTTTCCTGGAAAATTGGCTCCCGTATCGATCAACCTGATCCAACTTGAACCGGGCCAGACTATCGTTGAGGACGACGCGTTCCGATTGACGGCATTCCCCGTCGATCATCGCGGACCCGATTGTTTTGGGTATCTTTTTGAAGAGAAAGCACATCGCCCCTTTCTACCCGAGCGGGCCCTGGAATTGGGTGTTCCCTTCGGACCGGAGCGCAAGCAGTTAGTGCGTGGCGAGGCGGTTGTTCTGGCAGACGGCCGCACCATCCAGCCCGACGATGTGTTAGGGCCATCGATACCCGGCACCAGATATGTCCATATCGGCGACGTCGGCCGTACGGATAATCTGCTGGAAGTATGTCGTGACGCATCTACGCTGGTCATTGAGTCCACTTATCTTGAAGAAGAAGCAGATATGGCGCAGCAGTTCGGCCATATGACGGCCGCCAAAGCCGCGCGCCTGGCGCAGGATGCCGGCATCAAGACCTTGATCCTCACACATCTCTCGCGCCGCTATCGTGAAAGAGATGTTCGCAACGAAGCGCGCAGCATATTCCCAAATACCTTCGTCGCACGCGACCTGGATCATTTCATCATAAACCGCGACGGCGCTAAGCGCCAGAAAAAGAACGCCGGATGACGTTTGACAAGAGAAGCGCGGACGTCCTGATTTGCGGATCGGGGATCGCCGGCGTGGCCACGGCCTATTTCCTGGCCCGGCATCATGGGGTTCGTGACATCGTCATCGTTGATGAGCGGCCGCCCCTCACACTGACCAGTGACAAATCGAGTGAAGGTTATCGTAACTGGTGGCCAGGTCCCGGGGATGAGATGGTTCAGCTAATGAACCGCAGCATTGACCTGTTGGAAGAGCTGGCCGTAAAGAGCGATAACCGGTTTCATATGAACCGGCGCGGTTACGTCTACCTCACGGCCGATCCCGAGCGCGCCAAAAATATGGAGCAGCAGGCGCTGGAAATTGAGGGGCTGGGGGCAGGCGCCCTGCGCACCGATAGAAGCTACGAATTTCGCGCCGATGCACGCTTTGACGCCGCCCTTGACGGGGCTGATCTTGTTCGCGATCCGGCGGTGATTGCGGCGACCTTTCCTTTTCTCTCCGGTGACACCGTGGCCATGCTGCATGCGCGCCGCTGCGGCTGGTTAAGCGCGCAGCAGTTGGGGATGTACCTGCTGGAAGAGGCGAGGAGCGGGGGTGTGCGCTTTCTCAACGGGCGGGTGAGCGGCGTCAGCGTGGAAAACGACCGTGTGCAGGCGGTTCAAGTTTACAGCAGCGGAAGTTCCGAAACGATCAAGACCGGCGCGTTTGTGATCGCCGCCGGACCGCTGCTGCACGAAGCCGCCGGGCTGTTTGGGATCGACCTGCCCGTCTATAACGAAGCGCACGGTAAGATTGCCTTTGAAGACAGTGAAGGCGTTATCAACCGTGATGCCCCGTTGATGATATGGAACGACCCTATCCGCCTGCCCTGGAGCAGCGAGGAGAAGAAAGAACTGGCCGCCTACGAAGAGACATCATGGCTGCTGGAAGCGCTTCCGGCCGGACTTCATTTCCGACCCGAAGGGGGCCCGGGGAGCAAGACGGTTCTCGCACTCTGGCCTTATCACATCTCGGTAACAGATCGGCCGGCCTGGCCACTAAAGTTTGAGCCTGAATTTGCCGAAGTGATCATGCGCGGCCTGACGCGCATGATCCCTGGCCTGGCCGTTTACCTGGACCGGATGGGCCGGCCTGTTATCGACGGCGGTTACTACACCAAGACGCGGGAAAATCGTCCTCTGATTTGCCCGCTGCCTGTCGCAGGTGCGTATGTAATCGGCGCTCTGTCGGGGTTTGGCATCATGGCCGGGCCGGCGGCCGCGGAGCTGTTAGCAGCGCACATCACCGGCGCCATTTTGCCTCCCTATGCCGCGGCCTTCGACCTGGTCCGCTACCAGGATCCCACCTACGTACGCCTGCTTGAAAGCTGGGATCCGACGAGCGGCCAGTTGTAAACGAATCGGGGGTGCGTGACACGTGGTAACGAATACGTTACAATGCAGATGAGCCTTGCAGGCGCCCATTTACCATATCCTGTTAGCATCGTGTGGCTATTGTTATGCATCTTTCACTCCGGCTTCTGGGGTCCTTTGAAGCACAGCTAGATAGTGACGGGGCGGTTGAGTCTAGAGCAAAAAAAATTGAAGCGCTGCTTGCATTTCTTGCTACGGAATCCGGCCATGCTCATCGACGAGAGCTACTTGTCGGTCTGCTCTTTCCGGACATGCCTGAAGAACAGGCCCGCACCAATCTTCGACAAACCTTAACCAGACTGCGGCGCGCTATTAACGACGGGGAGTCCGATCCACCGTTCCTGCTCGTTTCGCGTGAGGCGACACAGTTTAATCCGGAAAGCGACTATTCGCTTGATATAGAGGACTTCGAAAAGCTGCTCAAAGGATGCCAGGCACACCGGCTGGAACGCAACGCCGCCTGCGAGAACTGCAACCAGCGCTTGGCCGAGGCGGTTGAACTTTATCGCGGCCCATTTCTGGAGAATTTCTTTCTTGATGACAGCGACGCATTCGAGAACTGGGTTGTTGTCAAGCGAGAACATTACCATGCGCAAGCGCTGGCGGCGCTGCAAGAGCTGGCTGACTATTACGAGCGCGGGGGGGATTATGCGCTGGCGACCGAGTACGCCCGCCAGCTTGTGCGATTAGAACCCTGGAAAGAAGAAGCTCAGCGGCAGTTAATGCGCCTGCTGGCTTACCAGGGGCAGCGAACGGCTGCCTTGCAGCAGTATCACAGACTGGAGACCAGGCTGCGAAACGATCTGGGTGTGGAACCAGTCGCTGAAACCAAGGCCTTATACAACCGTATTCGCGACAGCGAAGACGTCCGTCCTTTCCGGCTGCCGGCCCGCAACGCCAACTTCGTCGGCCGTGAGAGAGAACTGGCGTTGTTGAATGATTATCTCACCGATCAGGAAAAACAATTGGTTACCGTGACCGGTCCCGGGGGCAGTGGCAAAACAGCCATCGCTACTGAAGCCGGGTGGCGCATCGCCAAGCTATATTTGGGGCCATTTTTAGACGGCGTCTTTTTTGTCCCCCTGGCGGGTATCGATAGTGGTGAATTGGCCCCGGCGCCCGGATCATCCGGGTTTGATCCCTATGTGACGGCGATCGCCGAAGCGATTGGCTTTTCGTTTTCCGGGCCGCGTCCTCCGCATGATCAGCTATCACGCTATATGCAGGACAAATCGCTGCTGCTGATCATCGACAATGTTGAACATGTAATTAACGATGTCCGGCCGCTTATCGCAGATTTGCTCTATCAGTCCCCCGGCAGTGAGATCTTGGTTACGTCCAGGGAACGATTGGGGCTCCATAAAGAATGGGTCATGGAGATAGAGGGGCTTCCTTACCCCGGCGACGGCGATGTGAGCCTGGCTGTCGAAAGAGGATTTCCCGGCAGCGAGGACCCTTTAACAAGGTATCAGGCTATCGCCCTGTTTGAAAGCCTGGGCAAACGGCTGGTGCCGGATTTCAGCATCAGCAGTGACCCGCGCGTTGACTGCCCCGCAACGGCCGTGCAGCGCATCGCACAGCTTGTCCAGGGCCTGCCCCTGGGCATCGAACTCGCGGCGAGCTGGCTGAGGATACTGAACTGTACGGAAATAGCCGAAGAGATCGAAAACAGTCTTGATTTTCTATACAGCACGATGCATGATCTGCCCTCCAGGCATCGCAGCTTGCGAGCGGTATTTGATTCTTCATGGCAGCTTCTGAACGAGCAAGAACAGCAGGCACTGCGCCGCCTATCTGTATTCCATGGCTCATTCGATCGCGCGGCAGCCACGGCCGTAACCGGCGCATCGCTGGTCACGCTCAGCGCCCTTGTGGATCACTCAATGCTGCACCGTCAGGATGGCGTCAAAGAGATGCAGCCGGTGGGACAGTATGTACTTCTGGAAGTTCTGCGCCAATACGCCGTAGAGAAGCTGGAAGAAGACCCTGATGAGGCCGCCAGCATGCGCGAGAGGCATGCCACCCACTATTTAGACATCTTATGGCAGCAGCAGGATGTACTTATCGGCAAGGATCAGGCGGAGGCGGTAACCAGCATCTCACAAAATATAACGGAAATTCGATACGCCTGGCGCTGGGCCGTACAACACCAGGATATTTCAAGCCTGGAGCATGCGCTGGTGCCGCTGGCACAGTTTTATTACATGCGCAGTTGGTTCAATGAAGCGTTCGATCTGTTTAATCTTGCGTCAAGTGGGCTGGCCGGATTAGAGAGTACACCGCAGTTGGATCGCTTCTTAGCACAACTGAAGTCGCGTCTCGGCTGGTTCACCTTCCTGGTAGGGAGGCAGCAAGAAGGTCGTGACCTGCTGGAGGACAGCATTACCTTGCTGCGCGGAAGTGGCGATGCGCTGGAACTGGCCTATTCGCTCAGTTTTACCGCCGCCGCATTGGCGATCATGGGCAACTATAAAAGGGCAAAACTACTCGCCGGAGAAGCGCTGGTGATTTACGAACGATATCAGTACGCTTACGGCTGCGCCATCGCCAACAACATCCTCAGCCAGATAGCTTACCAGGAGGGCGCCTATTTGGTGGCCCGGCAGCATTGTGAAGCAAGTCTGGCATACGAACGGGCGATTGGCAATCGCTGGAGTTTGGGTTTTTCTCTGGCAAACCTGGGCCGCGTATTCTATGCGCTGGAAGATTACGACGAGGCTTATAAGAACTTGCAGGAAAGCCTGGTCATACGGCAGGAGCTGAGGGACAAACGCGGGCAGGCAATGTGCCTGCGCTTTCTGGGCGAAACTGCGCAGGCTCAGGGCAACTTGAATCAGGCACAGCACAATCTAAACGCCAGTTTGTCCCTATTCCGAAGTATTGGCAGCCAGGATGAGACGGCAGGCGCATTAAACTGCCTGGGGAACCTGGCTTATGCACGCCAAGACCTGTCTAATGCAAGATATTATTACGCGGATGCGCTGAAGATCGCCAAGGAGGCCGCGACGATGCCGCGTATTTTGGATGCGACGATCAGTCTGGCTGTACTGATGGTTGAGGACGAACCACTGCTGGCGGCAAGGATCGCCACGGCCGTTCTAAACCACCCGGCTGCCAGCCAAAAAAGCCGTGAAAAGGCTGCCGATTTAATTGATGCCCTGAAAAGTACAAAAATTGACGGCATGAGTGACGCGGGTTCGCCAGAGGATTCATACGCAGATATCGATATAATCACCGATGAACTGCTGGCGGCGTTTGCCCAGCGGTGACCGGGTCATCCTAACCACATACCAACACCTGGAGAACGAAATGACAAAAGAGGGATCAGCAACAATATTATGCCTGGCGAGTGAATTCAAAGGGGTGCCGTTTATCGAGGAAGCGAAACAATTGGGAAGCAATATCATCCTGGTTGTCAGAGAGAAATATGCCGGGGAACCTTGGCCGCACGACAGTATAGACACCTTTTTTACCATGCCCGATCTCTATACACAACCCAATATCACTTACGCGGTCAGCTACCTGGCGCGCTCCCACCAAATTGATCGCATCGTGGCTCTGGATGATTTTGACGTGGCCACGGCCGCTTCTTTGCGCGAACATATGCGTCTGGCGGGCATGAACGAGTCCACGGCGCGCCACTTCCGGGATAAGTTGGCTATGCGCGTGCGAGCCAGGCAGGCCGGGATTGCCGTGCCCGACTTCACCAGCGTCTTTAATTACGATCAACTGCGTGATTTCATGGCTCGTATCGAGCCACCCTGGGTGCTTAAGCCGCGCTTCTCAGCCGGTGCAATCGGCATCCAGAAAATTTACGAAAGCGAAGCGCTGTGGCGCACGCTTGACCGCCTGGGAGATACGCAGTCGAATTATGTCCTGGAGCGATTTTTGCCCGGCG
>JBJYWZ010000134.1:0-3207 GCA_046259725.1 Promineifilaceae bacterium (SeqCode)
ACAAGAAGCCACGGTGAGCTGGCTGAACCAATACAAGAAAGGCCGCTTCGAAGTCATCCTCGATACGTCCTCATTAAACGAGCAGATTGATAAGTCCGGTAACATACTGCGCCTGCTCCTTATTGTTATCCTGGTGGCCAGCACAATCGTTGGCTCATCCATTGCCCTGGGCCTTGCTGCGGCTTTTAATCTTGAAGGGGAATTGAAAAGCTTTGTCGGCATCGGCGTCGCCGGCTACTGCACGTCGATTTTTCTTGCGGTATTGGTAACCCTTTTTATGCTGTGGCAGCTCTGGCAAGCGAGGAAACGGCCTGGGGTATAAGTTGGAATTAAGGAAATCGGCCTATGAGCACGAATGATTCACCCAGGCATGACGGGAATCGCCTGGCCACAATGAATCTCAAGAATCCGCGGGCGCTGAGGGTCATTCAGACTCTCTCCCGGTTAGTTACCGCGATCTTTGTTTTGGCCCTGATCTGGGCGATTTACCAGTCATTCAGCAGCGGAAATCCACTACCACTCTGGGCGTGGCTGGGGATCCTGGTTCTGCTGGCCGTGGCTATCGGGCTGGGTGTGGCGTACTTTGTTTACCATGGAGTTGCTAAAGAAGTTGGTCCTTTTGATGTCAGCCCTTCCGACCACGTGGCCGGCAAACTGAAGAACGAAATCATGAGGGTAGAAACTGGTGGAGCCAGATCTCTATATGCAGAGATCATTATGGCCGCCGGAGAATTGCAGCTGATGGGTGGCGCGGTGGAGACTATGGAGGGCAGTTTCACCTACGATGATGCAGACTGGAAACCACCGGAATTATCTTACACCGTTAATGACACCGGTCAGGGTAACCTGATTGTCAAGCAAAGCAGTACCCACCGGCCGGCCATGCGCCAGGGGCGCTGCGAGTGGACAATTCGCCTGAACGAGAATTTGCCAACTGAATTGAAAGTGAAATTCGGCGCCGGTAGGGCGCTGCTTCGACCCACCGACTTGATGCTAACCCGGCTGAGGATAGAAAGCGGAGTTGGCAAGCTCGTCCTGGATTTGAGTGGCAAATGGCAACAAAGTATGGAAGCCTTCGTTAAAAGCGGCATTGGCGATACTGTTCTCATACTGCCCCAGACTGCTGGTATACGCATCAACACCATGGTTGAGCTTGGCAGCATTCATCCCCACAATCTGACCTGGGATGGAGAAGCCTTCACTAACAGCCTCTTTGGCGAGGCTCCTGCAAATCTGGATATCACCATAGAGGGGGGTATCGGCAAACTTATCTTGGAGGAGCAGGCGAAAGGCAGTTCGTGAGCTGTATTTTTCGCCGCCGGAGCGCTATAATGCCGGCGAATCACCATGCAACGAACGCCCTTTTTTACCTGGCTGCTCGTCTGGCTGCCAACGCAGATTGTCAGCCTGGCAGCAGCCACTCTCTTGTTTACGCTCGGGCTGATCTTGATCGAGTTTCTGCTCTATCCATTGGCCCTGGGCATCAGTGCACTGCTTGCCGGTTTGACGGCCGTGTGGGCCAGCAATCGAGTGGTTCATGACGGCCTGCAGGCGTCCGCGGAGGCGGTCGTGCTGCGCTGTGAGGCGGCGGCCATCGTCTTATCTCTCATTTTGATTGCAGCCTCAGCCAGCGGTCGCGCAGCAGCACCGCCCATTCTTGCCAGCAGCGCGGCGGCCGTCGTCCTGGCCATCATGGCCACCTACGGGGCGATCACGCAGCGCTTTCCGGCCCAGGCCAATCAAAGACGGCGCATCTTGCTGTGGCTGCTACTGGCACTGATCGCCATTCCCGCGGTCATCTTTTTCGCTGCACAATTCGGCTGGGCAGGCGCCTGAGCACAAAAAGCGTCTGCTTTGTTGCTGCTATATGGCTCCAGGGAGCACCCGTTCGTGAGATATCTCCTCGAACAATCATTCCGACTATTATGATAACCTGCTGAGTCTGTTAAACTGGCTTTATTCTCTTCCCAAAATCATAGAGAGGCGACAATGCAACCTGGATTGTGGCGCAAACGAATAGTAAAGGTTCTGGCCGGTGCGGCCGTGGCTCTGATGCTCCTTTTAGCAGCAGGCGCAACGTACCAGGCGCTTGGCGCCCGATCAGATCGAAGGAACTTTCCGCCTCCGGGCAAGTTAGCAGCGGTTGGCGACACACAGCTGCATCTATACTGCCAGGGAGAAGGCAGCCCAACCGTTATTTTAGAGACATTGTCCGGCGGCCTCTCGGCTTATTGGGGCTGGATCCAGCCGGAAATCGCGCAATATACGCGTGTTTGTGCTTACGATCGCGCCGGGCGCGGCTGGAGCGAAGCAGGGGTGCCAGCCGCCGACCTCTGGGATACGGCAGACAATCTATATACGCTGCTGCAAAGTGCCGGTGTTGAAGGTCCCTATATCCTGGTCGGGCATTCTATTGGTGGATTGTATGTGCGCGCTTTTGCCGCCCAACATCCCGACGAGGTTGTGGGCATGGTCCTGCTGGATGCCGCTCACCCGGAGCAGTTTGAACGCCATCCTGATTATCTTGCGGAGAGTGAAAGCTACCTGCGCATAGCGTCCCTGCTGCCTGTCTTAAGCGGCATTGGCATCAATCGTCTCTACTTTGCCGCCGGTGGTGAGATAGACTTCGCCGACCTGGCGCCGCGCCAGCACGATGAAGTGGCCGCCTTCTGGTCATCCCCTGAATACTTCAGAAATCAAGTGTCCGAGGTCGTGGCCGCTCCGCAAATCTACGAACAGGCGCACAAACTGCCTGGCCTGGGTGATCTGCCGCTGGTTGTGATCAGCGCCGGGGACAATCCGGCCGCAGGTTGGGCCGACCTGCAGCAGGATCTGGCCAATCTTTCTACGAACAGCACCCATTTCACGATCCCGGATGCAACGCACGCCTCGCTGGCCTTTGAGCCAAACCACGCGCGCCAGGTAAGCGAGGCAATTGTTCGATTACTGGCCGCGGTGAAGAAGTGAACTTATAGGCGAGTAGCAAACATAGGTTCAATCCGATCGTTATTCGCCTCCGCCCATCTCGACTATAATATCATCCGTAAATCACGCAGCTGGCGGTGATTTTCTGTTCCTTCTGTTTGTTGCTTTTTGTTGGAGAGTTCGCCATGACTCATATCGCACTCAACCGGGAATTCATCCGCGGTGAACTGCGGCGGCTGCCTTTGCTTATCGTGGGCACGCTGATTGCCGCCTTCGGCTTCG
>JBJYWZ010000135.1:0-6303 GCA_046259725.1 Promineifilaceae bacterium (SeqCode)
TCCATCTCTTTCAGGACCCACTGCTCGCGATCGCCGCTGCCCAGCTCGCGCATGATCTGCAGGCTATTCTCATAATAACTCAGCGCCGCGTCCGGATGCCCTTCCGCCTCGGCGGCGGCGGCCAGTTCAACCAGCGTTTCGGCCTGCTCGCTGCGGTCGCCGATTGCGCGCCAGATCGCCAGCGCCGCCTCGAGCGCCTCACGCGCCTCCGCCAGACGGCCGGTGTCGCTCAGGGTGCCCGCCATAATAACCAGCGCCGCTGCTTCCTGCCGGCGATCGCCCAGCTGGCGGTAAATGGCCACGACCTCTTCAAAATAAGCCAGCGCCTTGTCCAGGTCGCCCAGCTCCGAATGTAGAACGGCCAGGTTGCGCAGGGTCATGGCCACGCGCTCCTCGTCGCCAAGCTGCCGGAAAATAGCCAGCGCTTCGCGGAAAGGCTCGCCGGCTTCATCGTGGCGGCGCAGCACGAGCAGCAGCGCCGCGTAATCATACAGCGTGCGTGCTTCCTCGGCGCGGTCGCCCACGCCGCGCCAGATCGCCAGCGCCTGCTCCAGCAGTGACAGGGCCTCATCCGGCCTGGATTCAATGCGCGCGATCTCCGCCAGGTTGCTCAGGGTCCTTGCTTCTCCGTCGCGGTCCCCGGCGCGGCGCATCGTTTCCAGCGTCTGCAGGTAAATCTTCTGCGCATCGGCCGATCGCCCGCCCTTCTGGTAGGTTTTGCCCACATCTTCCAGGACAATGCTTTCCCCGGCGCGGAAATAGTCCTGCAAGGCGCGCAGCAGATCAGACCCGGGCTCGCTGCGGCGCGCGCGCTGCGCGAGGCGGTCCACCAGGTCCCTGCCCCTGGCGCTGACCCACTTCTCGACGACAATGGGATCGTGATCGCTGCTGCGCCACTGCTCCACAAAGGCGGCGCCTTCCGCGGCTGCGGCGTCTTCGGCTCCGCTCTCCCCCGCCGACGCCGTCTGCCCGTACAGCACGTCCAGAACGTGGCCCAGCATCCTGCCCTGCGTGCGCTCCTGCGCCCGCGTCGTCTCCAGGCCCAATCTATCGATGGCCACTGCCGCCAGCTCAGGATCATATAGAGCCAGCTCCGCCGCCGATTCGCGCAGCAGCACGGGATGGCTGCGCAGCGCCAGGCGCATCTCGTCATCCATACCGGCCAGTGCGGCGCGGCGCAGGTCAATCTGGCGCGCCTCGCTGTCGGGCCTAATCTTGCGCTCGATGCGCAGCCGCGCGATCTCGGCGCGCAGCGCTTTCACACGGTCGCTGTTTTGCCGGGCGACATTCTCCGCCTCGTAAAGCAGGCTGTCCGCCTCCGCCAGGTGAGCGCGTGATTCTTCCACGACAACCATCTTCAGCAGCAGATCCAGCGCCTGCCCGAGGTCGCCGGCCGCGATCAGGGCATCGACGCCCTCACGCCCCACCGCCAGCGCCTGGTCATGCGCGCCGAGAATGCGGTAGGCTTCCGCTTGCAGGTCGTAAAGGCGGCTGCGTGGCAGGCGCTCTTCGCGCTCTTCCAGAATTTTCAGCGCCGTCCAGGCATCGGCGCTGGCCAGGTACCGCCCGGCCGATCGCGCGGCCTGGTCCTCCCATGCTTCCTGATCCGCTTCCTGCCGCACATCGTCGTCGAGCGTGATATTGAGCCAACGAGCCAGCCACAGCCGCTGCGTCGCCGGCAGCTCTGCGCCCGCGTCCTTCAGGTAGCGCGCTGCTTCCGGCAGCCAGCGCGCATCCAGATCGTCGCCCGGCTCGTGCCGGCGCAGGCGGTGGTAAATCTCCTCCGCGCGCGAGGCGGGATCGTCGAAGCGGGCGTAATAAGTCACCGCGGCCCGGTCGATGGCCGCCACGGTCTCCTCGTCCACGTGATCGGTCAGGTCCAGCAGCATCGCCCGCCGCACATCCGGCCGGTGGCGCAGGCTTTTGTCGGCGCTGTCGAAGACGACGAGCGCCGCCTCGCGGCGCATGTCCTCGAAGATATTGTCCTCATTCCGTTCGGCCGTCAGCTTAAGCTTGCACGGTCCTGCCAGCACCTCGCGGATCACGTCCGGCGTGATGCGGCGCACGACAAGACCGGGATAAGCGACCTGGCGCACGTCGTGTTTTTTGATATGGCTGAGAATACGGCCGTACAGCAGGGCCTGGATCTTCTCCGCTTTCAACTGTGCCAGGAAGAGGCGCCGCGTCTCGCGCAGCTTTTCAATGCCTTCATTTTGCAGCAGGCGCACGGCCAGCTTGAGGCACATCGGGTTGCGCGTGACAATGCCGATGATGTCCGTCTGCTCCTCCACCGTCAGCGGCGGCAGCGAGGCCTGCGCCACGGCCACGGCCAGCAGTTCGCGCGACGCCTCCTCGTCCAGGACATTAACGTTTAACGGCCGTTCCGGCAGCGGAATTGCCGCCAGCTCTTCTTGCAGCAGCTCGGGATCAGCGACCGGCAGCGTCACCCGGCCGTAAAAAGCATCACTCAGAAATTCATCGGGCAGCACGCGCCCGGAAATCACGACTCTGAACTGGCCGCTGTTGTGAAGGGCGAAGACAAGGTCCAGCAGCCCTTCGACGGTGCCGTGGCCGAACCACTGCGCCTCTTCGAATGTGTCGACCACAATCACGGGCGGCGCGTACTCCACCTGTTGGTCGGAAAGTGCCCGCCGCACGGTTTCGCCGAGCTTGTTAATGTAGAACTCGTAGCCGGAACCGCTGCTCAAAGATTCCTTCGTGTGCCCTTCTTCCACACGACCCATCTCGTCGACAATAGAATTGACCAGGTCGTTACGGGCGATTTCGTCAAAATGATATTGTGCCTGAAGCTGGGTGATGACCTCCAGCAGGATGGTCAGCGGCTCCTGCGGGCGGATTGTCGGCCGGTCAATGTCGACATAGGCGAAAGACCGCTCGCTGTCCTGCGCAAGCGTAAGGATAAACTGCGCCAGGAGTGTCGATTTGCCGACGCCGCCGGAGCCGTAGATAAAGAGCGGCGCTTCCCGCCCGTCCTGCGCATCTCCATCCACGTACTCCCTCAACTGCGCCAATTCCTGCTCGCGGTTGACAAATCCATTGCGCAGCAGGCGGCGCATGGGCGCCAGCAGGTCGGCTCGCGCCAGGGCCGCCGACAGCTCGCCGCGCGCCGGCAGGTCATCGAGGATGCCGTCCAGCCAGCCGCGAACCGTGATCATGGCCGCCAGGTCGTCGCGCGCCATCTCCTCGATGCCCGGCGGCTCGCCCGACAGCAGCTGTTCAAACGCGTGCTGCGCGGGGGAAGACGGCCGTTCTTGCGTCATCGCCAGCGCCGCGCGCATCGCCTCGCGGTTCCCCAGCCGGCGAAGCTGGGCGCGCCGCGCGCTGTGCGTCAGGCGCCATAGCCCGTGCAGCGGCCCTTCCAGAATCTGCTCGCAGTCGATGAGCAGCTTCTGCAGCAGCTCCTCGCGATCGCTGCTGGTCAGCGGTCCGGGCAGCGATCCGTCCGGCCTCGGTCCCAGCGTGGGCTGCCAGGTGAAGGGATCAAAAGCATCGAGAACGGCTGCCGCTTCATAATACCTCTGCATGTCAACCTGCGGGTCCCAGGACCCCTGCCCTTCAGCCATACTTCCATCCATTCCGCTCACCGGCGCACCCCTTTTGGTGATTGTCGTTGCAGCAGCATGCAGCCCGACTCATTCCTGCGGCGCATCTTCGGGCCGGATGCCCCTGGCCAGGTTATTGCCCTGCCGTTCAATCTCGCGGATCGTATTTTCCATAAACTCCTTGTCGATCGTCGCCCCGGCGGGGAACAGCGCCTGCGCCCAGCCCAGTGCCTCGCCCGCCTGCAGCTGCAGCTGCCCTTCCTGGGCCATGCGCTCAAAATAGGTGACTACCTCTGCAGCATTGGGAAAACGCGGCTGTTCTTTCACGGCCTGTTTAAGCGTGGCGGCCACAGTGGGATCGTTGTAGCCCAACAGGGCCACCCATAGATTTTTCTGTTTTGACTCAGCCAGCCTGGCCAATTCAAAGGCCGCTTCCAGCGCAGGCCTGCCGACCTCCGGGTGGTTCAGCTCATCGATGGTCAACCAGCGGGGCTCCTCCAGGGTATCGATCTGGCCGTCCAGCCAGTCGGAATAGGGCCAGACCTTGGCTTCCTGCGGATCGTCCTCGGCCTCCGGAAAATCGGTCTCCTTCATGTTCAGGCGCAGCTTGCGCCCCACGGCCTCAAAGAATTCACGCGTGGTCGGGTTTCTCTGCCGCACATTCAAGGGATCGGCGAACTCCGCGCCCACTTTGTCGGCCAGGTGCTTGAGGTAACAGTAGGTGTACGATTTGCCGCAGGGGTCGCTGCCGCTGACGACAAGCACGCGCGTGGAATAGACGCCTTCGTTGGTGAAGTTGCGAATTTCCCGGCGCAGGCCGTCGCGGCCGATGAAGGCTGTTTCTCCCAATGAAATCGCCGAGTAAAAATCATTCTCCACGGTGGGAACATAATCCGGCTCCAGGAGCAGTGTAGCCAGGTTGCGCAGCGCGGCATTGCCTTCGGTTTGCAGCAGCTCCAACATCTCGCGGTCACGCGGCGGGCGCGCGGCGTTCATGGCCGAGATAAAAGCGCGCGCGCAGAGGCGAATATTGGCGCAGTTAGGCGCTTCTTTAGCCAGATCGTAATCCAGCAGTTGCGCAAACTCGTGCAGCCTGGGCAAACTCCACGCCGAAAAAGCGTCAACCAGGTCGTTTATCTGTTTTGGTCTCAGAGACACGACATCCTTCCTGAAAATAACTCACTGTTGACTGGGTTGAGATTTTGTGCTTGTGTTGGAACGGCAAACAAACTCTTTGATAGGATAATATGTGCAATGCCAAATGTCAATGCACGCCCAGGTTTTTTTGCCCCGCGCCCGCAGGAGAGTTGTCACGCCGCATCCCTGAAGGCCGCTCCGTCGCCGGCAAAAACGGCCGTCTCTCCACAAGACAGGCGTTATCTCTTTCAGCTATCGCTGTTGTGATCTCGCGCTATCTCCCCGGGACCAACAATATCTTTCCCCCCGTCATCCGCTCTTGGTACGACTCGACGGCCGTTCGCGCCTCCTGCAGCCCGTAGCGAGCGCGAATTTCAGTGCGCAAATCGGTGAGCAGCAGCTTCTGCGCCCGCCGCCACAACGAGAGGCTTTGAAACATATTTTTCTGGCCAAACCAGGTCGTCAGCCAAAAACCTTCAACCTTTTTATTGTCGAAGATCAGATCGCCGGGATTGATCAGGACACCTTCCTCCGACAGCCCGCCATAAACGATCAGTTTGCTGTCTGCGGGCATGGCGGTCAACACGCGCAAAGAAAGCGCTCCGGCGACAGCATCAAGACCCAGCCGCGCATCATGCTCGCGGCATACGCTGGCAAGCCGCTCATCAAATCCTTCAGCTTCACTGTTGAGAACGATCTTCGCGCCCTGCGTACGCAGAAGCGCAGCCTGCTCCTCGCGGCGTACAATATTAATCACCGTCATCTCATTACTGCGCGCAAGCCGCACGATCATCTGGCCAAGTGCGCTGGCCGCGGCCGTCTGCACGATCGCTTTGTAGCCGCCTTCTGCAGCAATCGCCAGCAAGGCGACGGCCGTAAGCGGGTTAACAACGGACATAGCCCCACGTTCCAGGTCCACGCGGCTGTCCAGCGGCAGGGCCAGACTCGAACGCGTGACCACGTAATCAGCCCACAGACCGTCGCCGGAAGCAATGCAGGCCACCCGTTTGCCCATGAGGTAGCGCCCCATCATCCCGCCCCCGGCGGAAACGACCGTGCCTGAGCCCTCCAGTCCGGGCACAACCGGCAGCGATTTTTTAATTCCGTAGTTGCCATCCAGAAACGAAAGATCGGAGGGATTGACCGGCGAGGCGGCGACTTTGACCAGCACCTCACCCGGCCCTGGCCGCGGCACGGGACGTTCCTCGGTACGCAGTGCGCGCGCGCCTTCATAAGAGGTCAGGAGAACAGCCTCCATTGTTTCGGGAATGTTAACAGTTTCTGACGGCATATTGATTCTCACGATCAGGACAGGCGGCGTTTGAGGCGGATGTCACACTTTCCGAACGGCCGCTTCGCCGCGCCTGCCGGTAGGTTAATCAGACTTTCGGGACGAGCTATCGCCGAGCGCATCCTTTATCTATATACTCTATCTTCCTGCTCAATTATGAGCAAAGGTGTCTGTTATCCGCTTCTGCGGTATCCTTCCCATCTCGCCAGCACGAAACTAACCTTTCTCGTGACTATTAATTCCAATCAATTGCAGCAACAATTGCAGAGCTGAGAGGCGACTTGGCTCATTGAAGTCAAGGAGACTTTCAAA
>JBJYWZ010000136.1:0-2801 GCA_046259725.1 Promineifilaceae bacterium (SeqCode)
AATGACAGGGCGTCGAGGTAAAATGCAATCGCAGGATTGAAACCGGCCGTGTTCAACCACACCCAGAGCGTCTGACTGTAGGCATGGCCCGGCGGCTGACCGCTCAGGAAACTGGCGGCCACCAGCGACGCCGCCACGGCCGCCAGACCGACTGAGCCGGCGCCGACGACGGCTGTCAGCCGGCGGGGCAGCCGACTGCCAAGCAGCGCCAAAAACAGAAAACCACCCAAAGGCAGCGCCGGAACCAGCCATAGATGATCCAGCATATTACCCTCGCATTCTCGCGGCCGCGTCCGTGTCCAGGGTTTTCTGGCGGTGATACAGCTGAAGTACCAGGGCCAGACCAACCGAGACTTCCGCGGCGGCCATCGAAATGATGAACAGAAACATGACCTGGCCGTCCGCCTGCCCCCAGCGGGACCCCGCCGCCACGAACGCCAGGCCGGCGGCATTCAGCATGATCTCGACCGACAGCAGCATGAAGATGATGTTGCGGCGCACGAGCACCCCGACCAGTCCCAGCAGGAACAATATACCCGCCAGTATCATCACATCGTTTAACGGCACCGTGGCCATCTATTCTTCCTCGCTTCGCTGCTGTGGGTTCGGGGACCGGCGGCCCAGGTGATACGCCCCAACCAGGCCGGCCAGAAGCAAAAGCGACGCCAGTTCCACTCCCAGCAGGTAAGGACCGAAAAGTGCCCTTCCCACTGCTGTGGAGTCGACTGCCCGGCTGCCCACCGACGCCTCGCCGCCGGACCCCAGAACATAAACCAGCGCGGCGAGCAACACCGCCGCCAGTAGACTGGGGCCCCACCACATGTCCGGCTTGAGCCAGTCGCGTTCCTGCGTCACGGTCTGGGGTCCGAGATTGAGCATCATGACGACGAAGACGAAGAGCACCATGATGGCGCCGGCGTAAACGATCACCTCCAGTGCGGCGGCAAAGGGGGCGCCGAGCAGGTAGAAGATCGTGGCGACCGACATCAGCGAAACGATCAGATAGAGCAGGGCGTGAACCGGATTGAGCCGGGTGATCACCAGAATCGTCGAGATCACGGCCACTGCGGCCGCTATGTAAAACACTGCATTCATCGGTTTTCCTTGGCAGACTCCCTTCCGGTCAGGGCAGCAGGCTGCGGACATCCACCGGAGGGGTTTCGTTTTCCGCCTGGCCTTTGTCTTTGCCGCCGATGGCCAGACCGGCCACGCGATAGAAGTTGTAGTCGGGATATTTCCCGGGGCCGCTGATCAAGAGGTCTTCTTTCTCGTAGACCATGTTTTGACGGTCGTACTCGGCATATTCGAAATCCGGCGTCAGCTGAATCGCATACGTGGGGCAGGCTTCCTCGCAGAAGCCGCACAGGATGCAGCGCGAAAAATTGATCCGAAAAAACGCCGGATACCGCCGGCCGTGTTCGTCCTGGGCGGCCTGCAGCGCAATGCAGTCCACCGGGCAGGCCGCCGCGCAGAGATAACAGGCAACGCACCGTTCCTCACCGTCGGGATCCCGCGACAGGATAATCCGGCCCCGGAAACGCGGGGGCAGGTAGATTTCCTGCTCGGGATACTGGACGGTCTCCCGGCGGTGAAACGTGTGCAGAAAAACAGCCCAAATGGTTTTCAAGATACTCAGCATCAGGCTTCCTTGTTTAGTGCCTTGTGATCCATAAATTGTTTTATACCTTGAGCCACTTAAAAAATGGCACGACACTCTTGTCCATCTATACTTTCATTCGGGACACCGATTAGTTTCCCCGGACCAGCAGCACCCCCGCGACCACCACCAGATTCAACAGGGACAGCGGCAGCAGCACCTTCCAGGCGTACCCCATGAGCTGGTCGTAGCGCGGCCGCGGCAAAGCGGCCCGAAACATAATGAAGCCGCAGATAAACACGACGGTTTTGACTAGGAACCAGACGATCGGCGGCAGCACCGGACCGAGCCAGCCGCCGAAAAACAAGACCACGATCATGGCCGAAACCAGGGTGATGCCCAGGTATTCCCCCACGAAAAACAGGCCGAACTTCATGCCGGAGTATTCGGTGTGATAGCCGGCCACCAGTTCGCTTTCGGCTTCCGGGATATCGAAGGGCAGCCGATGGGTCTCGGCCAGGCCGGCGATCAGAAATATCACCAGGGCCGGAAACTGGGGGATGCAAAACCACAACCCTCTCTGCGCCTCCACGATGGAGTTCAGATTGAAGGAGCCGGCCAGCATCACCACCCCCATCAACGACAGCCCCATGAAGACTTCGTAGCTCAACAGCTGGGCCGTGGCGCGCAGGGAGCCCAGCAGCGCGTATTTGCTCTGGGAGGCCCAGCCGCCCAGCACCACGCTGTAGACACTGAGCGAAGACATGGCCAGGAAGAACAGCAGGCCGATATTGAGGTTGGCCACGGCAATGCCCGGGGCAAAGGGGATGACGGCAAAGGCCGCCAGCGTAGTGATCATGACGATCGCCGGCGCCACCACGAAAACCGGGCGGTCGGCGAACGGCGGAACCCAGTCTTCCTTGAAGAAGATCTTGATCATGTCCGCCACCACCTGCATCAGCCCGAAGGGTCCCGCACGGTTGGGACCGTAACGATCCTGCCAAAGGCCCAGCAGTCGCCGCTCCAGCCAAATCAGGCCGGCGCTCACGGCGAGGGCCCCGGCCAGAACAGCGTACACGATGATAAGGGAGCGCAGAATCTCATTCATTTTCTTTCCCCTTTTCAATCGTGCCGAAAGCCGGCAGGCTCAGCACCGGCATCCGCGGCAGGCCCGACGGCAGGCCGGCTGTGTTTTCGGGCAGGC
>JBJYWZ010000137.1:0-14911 GCA_046259725.1 Promineifilaceae bacterium (SeqCode)
CCTCCCGGCAGGCGGTTGAGCTCGTAACGGCCGTCGCCGATCAGCACATTGATATTCTCTTCATTCAGGTCAAAATAATCGCGCCCTACCTGCACGATTGCCGGATCCAGCTCAATGCCGTCCACCGGCAGCGGGCCGAACACCTGCAAATACTGCTTGGGAATCGTGCCTGCTGCCAACCCGATCACGCCCAGCTTATCGACATCGATAGGGCCGCTGTTAAAGTACGGCGCGGCCAGCATCATACTCCATACCGAAACGCGCGGCACCTGCCCGCCGTCACAATAAAAAGAGTGATACGCCTGTCCCTCATTCAGCAGCAGGTAATTACAGTTGTCATGCCGGACGACCTGCACGTAATTATATGCGGATTCCATCTCGTAGAGCTGGCCATCATAGCTCTTTATAGTTCCCCTGGACCAGAGCCAGACGAAGGGAAGCAAAATCAGGATTGATAGAGAGCCGGTCAGCGCCGCCCGGCGGTTGACCTGCCACAAACCCATGATGCCCGTAAGCAGCAGGATACCGCCGAAAATAGCTGCCGCCAGGCGCGATCCGGCCAGGGGAATAACCAGCAGCACAGGCAGGTAAGTGCCCAGCAGGCTGCCCCACGTGGAGATGGCATAAATACGGCCGCTGATGCGTCCCGCTTCCTGCACATCGCGCACAGCAAGGCGAATGGCGAAAGGCGAGATGCAGCCCAGCAGCGTCATGGGCACCGCCAGTGTGAAAAAGACACCCAGCAGAGAACCGGCAATCGCGCCCACCTCCAGCGCCGCCATAGCCGCCGAGGCGCCTCGCAGAAGGACGCTGGTCAGAAGCAAGAAGAAGACAGAGCTAAAACCGGCCGCGGTCACCAGCGTGTAAAAGACGCTCACACTTGGCCAGCGATCGGCCATCCACCCACCCAGAAAATAGCCCACCGTCAGGAAGAAGAGCACCAGCCCGATGACATTCGCCCACACGATATTGGACGTACCGTAAACAGTCTGCATCATGCGGCTGGTCACAAACTCAACCGCCAGCGTGCTCATGCCGGCGATGAAGACGGTTACAAAGAGATAAGCGCGGGACGTTCCCTGGAGCTGGTTCATATTTCTTGAAAATAACTTCTCGCCCGATCAAATTCACATAATTTGCCCGCGGCGTTGAGTTCGCGAATCGTCATTTGACGACGATCCCTCACTGTTTTGATTATAGCCCGATGATGCCCTCGGGCTAGCTGTCCGGGAAAAGTTCGCGCATCTCGGCGGCGCTTTTCTGGCCCACGTTCTTGAAGATCATCACCAGCGGCTGGTCATAGACCGTAAAGCTCTCGTCGAAACGGCCGCCATTCAGACCGCGGAACTGATCCAGGTATGCTTTCACTACCGGCGGCGCCTGGAGCCCGGGCCACACGAAGGAATCCGGCCGCAGGTAGATGCCCAACAAGCCTGGTACGCGCGTATCACTGTAAACCGCTTCGTAACCCAACGAGCCATTCAGCAGCAGTTGGTGGTAAACAGAGGATAAGGGATAGCGATCCGCCAGACGCGGTACAACGCCGTATACGCGATTAGACATCAGCGTGACATACTCCGCTTCTGCCAGACGATCAAGATTCCTTTGCAGTTTGGCTTCATTATCCAGTTCATCCGGCCCGGTCAGCCAGGTGAGCTGGACATCACGATATTCATCGCGCCGCCGCAGCCGGTCGTCGACGATCATCGTCGTGGGCAGCGCATCATCCCACTGCTCGCTGGCGATCAGCGTGCCCGAGGGTATGTTCTCATATACCCAACGCGACGCCTCATCCCAGGGATGGTCGCTGCGGTAGATGTTCATAAAGCTGAGGGCATAAACGGCCGTGGGCAGAAGGACAAGAAGCAGCACCGCCAGACGGATGCGCCGGTCCCGGATCTCAAATATCAGCGCCGCGCCGAAAATCATGAGTAGCGGCGTCAGCGGCAGCAGGTAGCGCATGAATTTGACGTAGAAGCTGCCGGTGGTGATAAAGAACGGTAAAGCCCACACTAGCAGCACGACCATGCTTTGCGTCCGCGGCGAAAGCCTCGCTTCCTCTTCTTTGTCATTCCCGCCTAGCCGTCGCCAGACCGGGCGCGCTGCTTTCCAAAATACCCAGACGAAGGCAGTGAAGGCCAGCAGCCCGAGCGGCCAGCCCATGCCCCAGCGAAGCTGCATCTCTACCGGGTAAAGATAAGGCAGCGTGCCATCATATTGGCGCGTAAAGCCCAGATCGGACTGCCCGCGCACCATCGCCCCCTGGGTAACGATGTTTGCCAGATAGCAGGAGCCCCAGTTCAGCGCTGGGATCTGGAGGGGACCCAGGGATATCGCTGGAGAAATCGCCTCGCAGCTCTGATCGAGAACAGCAAAGGGGTTGCTGATGACAAAGGTGAGCAGCGCGACAGCAAAAATGAGAAGTAAACGTCCTGCGCGGGGGCGGGGTAAAGACAGCCAGGCGGCCGTCGCCAGGGGCAGCGCCAGCAGCGTGGCTGAGAACTTGGCGCCTACAGCCAGCCCGGCAAAAATGGCGGCGACGATCAAATTACACGTTGCTCCGCAGCGTGGGCTGCGCGCTTCTGCTTCCTTCTCCCACTGCGCGTCAGTCGCATAGATGGCGCGCACCATGAAATAAAGCGCCGCCACGCCGAAAAACGCCAGGTAGGGGTCAGAGGTGAAGAAATGGGCCAGCTGAATGTGCATCACATTGACGGCCAGAAACGCCGCGGCCAGCAGACCGACCCACACGCCGAAAAGGCGGCGACCGAGCAGGAAGACAAACAACACGGTGGCCGCATCGACCAGGCCGGTAAGGGCACGGGTGACGGCCGTCAGGTGGCGAAATTCAATGGCCTTGCCGCCATTGAGGATATCGTCCGTCAGCAGCCAGCCGTCTGGCAAGATCGCCGCCGCGCCTGCCCCTACGCGTTCAACCAGCCGCGTCGCTGCCACGCCGAGATAAAGCGGCACATGGCCGTAGGCAAAATCGCGCGGTTCGTCCTGCAGAACTTCAATGCCTTCACTCTCCGCCCCCGGATACCAGTAGAATGGATTCAGCGAAGACTTATTGGGGATCAGCCCGTCTGCAAGATTCGCGGGCCACTCAATCGTGGTCGCCACCCAGGTGATGTAGCGCTCGTCGGGATGGTAATGGTTATAGCTGTCCCAATCAATGCCTGTCCAACGGAAGGCCAGGGCTGCCAACAAGATCAGGACCAACAACGCCCACTGTTTCCAATTCCGCATAGCCCGAATTGTAACGCGTGCACAAGAAGCTGACACAAATACCATTCACTGCCGAAATGCACTTTATTGACTTCCCATCTGCATCTGCCTATAGTGTAAGTAGGCGTTGAATTCCAGTTCTTATCGAAGAAATATAGGCGAAAAAAACTTACATCTTTCTACAGGGAGTTAACAACATCATGACACAAGAAATCTGGCGCTGGAGCGCCTCTCAGATTGCAGAGGCAATTAAGAAAAAAGAGATTTCCAGCTGTGAAGCAGTAGAAGCCCATTTATCACGCATCGCTGAGGTCAACAGCAAGGTTAACGCCATTGTGCTCGTCCTGGAAGAATCCGCGCTGGCCATGGCAGAAGCCGCCGATCGGGCGGTCGCCACTGGTGATGAACTGGGCCCCCTGCATGGCGTTCCAATCACGATCAAGGAAAACATCGATCTTTTTGGATCTGCTACGACACACTGCGTCCCGGCTTTTGCTCAAGCTGTTCCTCCTGTGGACGCCCCTCACGTGGCCCATATGAAAAAGGCGGGCGCCATCCCAATAGGCCGTACCAATCTCCCCGATTTTGGCCTGCGCTGGCACACCGACAATGAACTGCACGGCCCAACGCTGAATCCATGGGATCCGGCGTTGACGCCGGGCGGTTCGAGTGGCGGTGAAGCAGTTGCCCTGGCGACGGGTATGTCTCCCCTGGGTATAGGTAATGACTATGGCGGATCCCTGCGCTGGCCCTCTCAATGTTCCGGCACGGCAGCAATACGGCCCACATTGGGACGCGTACCATCCGCTTCCTCGCTGGCTCCGATGGAAGATACGCTTACTTTGCAGATGTTTGCCGTGCAGGGTCCCATGGCACGTCATGTAGCAGATCTGCGCCTGGCATTGCAAGTGATGAGCCAGGGAGACCCGCGCGATCCGTGGTGGGTTCCCGTCCCCCTGAACGGGCCAATGCCGGACGGGCCGCTGAAGGTAGCTGTGACAAAGGATCCTGGCAATCTAGGAGTTGATCCCGCGGTTGCCCAGGGCATCGATCTCGCTGCTCAGGCGTTGGTTGACGCCGGTTATGTCGTCGAGGAAGTCGATCCCCCGCTCGTACCCGAAGCGCATACCATGTGGAGCAATCTGGCCATAACCGAAATATACACCTTACTGCTGCCGATGATCCAGCCCATTATTTGTGCTGATTCGGCCAATTTCCTGGCTATGATTGCTGAGGATAATCCAATTCTGGACCTTCAGGCCTACGCCTTCACATTCGCCGATCGCAACCGCATTGCTCGTGAATGGTCCTTGTTCCTGGCTGAATATCCCATTGTCATCGGTCCCGTCACCAGCCATACACCTCCTGAAGTTGGTTTTGATCTGGAGAAAGAGCCTTTGATGGAATTCGCTGCCTCGCTGCGCCTGGTCACGACAGCTAACCTGTTGGGCCTACCTGCGGCAGTCGTTTCTAGCGGCGTTATCGGCGGCTTGCCGCAGAGCGTGCAGGTTATTGGCGGACGCTACCGGGAAGATCTCTGCCTTGATGCAGCGGAACTGATCGAACAATCTGCTGGGAATTTAACCCCCATTAATCCGAGTTAAAATCAACCTGCCAGATTTTTTTGCTATCCTTGAATCCGCCCGGGCTGCACGAGGAAAGCTGACAATTTCTATATGAAAAAAGGGCCGGTGTTCTGCACCGGCCCATCGTTCTAATCGTAAGGAATAAGTGCGAGCTTTTACTCTTCGTCCGCTTCTTCCTCTTCCTCTTCTTGGCCGATAACTTCGACATCGCCCGCTTCCATATCCAACAATTCTTCTTCCTCTTCTTCTTCTTCGAGGCGCAGATATTCGAAGCGCGCAACCAGCGTTTCGGGATCGGTCAGGATGGTCACGCCTTCGGGAACCTGCAGATCCGCGACAGTGATGCTGTCATCGGCCGTTGCGATTGCCGACAGGTCAAATTCAATCTGCGAGACAAGCGCGTCCGGCAAACACTCGATGTCCACCGCGTATAACGTTTGGGAGATAATGCCTTCCCCTTCGGCAGTCGTTGGCGACTCACCTACGCTGACCAGTTCCGCTTCTGAGCGAATCGTCGATTTCATATCTACTTCCAGGAAATCGACATGGATAATATCGCGGCGCGTCACATGCTGTTGGATCTCACGTGCCAGGACGGTGTAACTCTCATCTCCAACCTCGATAGTCGCCAGTTGACCGGTACCCGCAACACGCAGCGCGCGCCGCAGCGGCTTGACTTCCATCTGAATCTTTACCGGTTCCCTCTGGCCGTAAATAACGCCGGGGATGACTCCCTCACGGCGAAGCTGTTTTACTTTTTTCCCCGTCACCGTACGAGGTTCGGCGACGATCGTCACTCGATCTGACATTGTTCTATCCTTCGTTAATCTAAACGTGAGAAACCCGGTTTTAGCACTGGCTTCCGGTTTTTCTAAAGCAAAGAAAAACCGGGTTTCCTGCATTGTCAACTTTATCGTAATCTGCGAATTCTATCGCAAGTCGCGAACTTAATCGCAGTTCGCGGACTTTATTGCAGCATCTATTTCGGATATAATGCGGACGCTTTCCGAAAAAGACACAAAAGTATAGCGCTTCACGCGCGAACGTCAATCATATTTCAGGCGCGTGCAGCCAATTGCTTATTTTAAACTTATCGAATAAAGTGATCAACTAAGCGGAGAAAATCTTCAGATGTCCCAAAGCAACGGTTCAGATCTGGAACGCTATTACCAGCAAGTGGAAGAAAACGGCTATCTACGGACGGAAGACAATGCTCGCCGTTGGAGCACGGCCGTCCTGCGTGCCCTGGGCATCAATCTGGACGGGCGAACCAAGAAGCGGCTGGCAAAGACGCTGCCGGAAGCACTGGCTTATGACCTCAACCGCAAGTGGCTCCTGCTGCAGTTCCGCGACAAGAATAAGTCGCGAGACGTGTTTCTGAAAGAAGTGGCCAGAATGAGCGGCAACACCGACGCTGATTTTGCCGTACATCCCACACGAGCCGTTTTCCACGAAGTAAAAGCTTACGCCGGTGAAGAGGTCAGCAACGACGTCGCTGACGCGTTGGCCCCGGAGATCGGCGAACTCTGGCAGCAGGCATAGTCACTCCAACTGACCGGCATCGGGAACGTGTTTTGAAACATGTTTAAAATGTCGTGCAGCCTGACAAATTGACCCCACAAAGCGCGGAGCCCCCTGATCTACAAAAAGAGGATTCGGGCCGCTCAACCAGCTCCTGGCAGGCAGCCGTTTCGCTGCTTCTGCTGCTCCTCGCCGGCTTTTGTTTCCTGCTGGCCGGTTCTCTCCTCTATCACCAGGCCTACTTAACGCGCGGTATACCTGAGGCTTTACCCGAACCCATCGCCCAGGCAGGCTCTGCTCTGGGTATCAACGTTTACCTGCAGGATGCGTCCCAGGAAGAGCTGGAATCCGCACTGCAACAGATTAGCGCTCTGGGTATAAAAACCATCAAGCAGCCCTTCTATTTCAGCGAAGAATTTGATTGGCAGTCGGCCGATCGCCTGCTGTCCGGCGCGGCGGATCATAACCTCACGCTGGTACCGCTGCTGGATGGCAATCCTGAGCAGCAGCTTGCCCCCCCGGCCGACACGGCCGTTTTCGCCGCCTGGGCGGGTGAATTTGCAGCTCGCTACGGGAACGATATTCGCCATTACATCATCTGGGATGAGCCAAATCTATCCAGCCACTGGGGCGGCCGGCCGGTCAACGCCAACGAATATGGCGCTTTGCTCAGCGCTGCCGCCGGCGCCATCCGCGCCGCAGACGCTGATGCCGTCATTATCGCCGCGCCGCTTGCGCCGACGGAGGAAACCGGGCCGCAGAACCTCAGCGAGACGCTCTTCCTGCAAGAACTATATGAAGCAGGCGCCGCTGGCTATTTCGACGCCGTGGCCGCCAAGCCCTATGGCTTCTCCTACGCCCCTGACGACCGCAAGGTCGATCAAGGGCGCCTCAACTTCAGCCGCGTCATCGCCCTGCGTGAAACGATGGAAAGTTTCGGCGACGCCCAAAAAGCGATCTGGGCCGGCAATTGGGGCTGGAACAGCCTGCCGGATCAATGGTCCGGCGCGCCTTCAATCTGGGGCCAGGTCACTGAAAAAGAACAGGCAGCCTGGACGGTAGAGGGGCTGGAACGGGCACGCCGTGAGTGGCCCTGGATGGGCCTGATGTTCCTGGAAAACTGGCAGCCGGCTGCGGCGCCTGATGATGCTCGTTGGGGTTTCAGCATTGCCGGTCGTGCGGTGGCGCGTGCGATTGAGACCTATCTTCTGCAGATCGATCCCGGCGTGGCCTATCCAGGCTTTCACCTGGCACAGGATGATGACCCGGCTCAGCAGTACGAAGGAGGATGGCGCTTTTCACCACAGTACGGCGCGGACATCAGCCAGCCGGAAGAAGGACAGGCGGCTGATCGCCTAACTTTTACATTCTGGGGCACCGACGCTGGCCTGCGCGTGCGCCGCGCCGATTTCCGCGCTCGCCTCTACGTCACCGTCGACGGGCAGCCGGCTAATGCGCTTCCACGCGATGAAAACGGGGCGGCTTTGGTGCTCACATCGCCCGACCCCACGGAGGACAACGTCATCACAATTCCGGTGGCTAAAAACCTCAACCCGGGCGTCCATACGATGGAAGTCATCGCTTCACGCGGTTGGGACCAATGGGCGCTGAACGGCTTCTCGGTTGGATATTCACCGTTCGGCCCGCAGGCACGTGGGCGCGTGATTGCCCTGGTAATCGGCGGCATCTTCTTGCTCGGTCTGGGCATCTATCTGGCGCGGCAGGCTGAGTGGGGAACAGTGGGCCAACGTTTTGCGGCAAAATATAATGCCATCGACGATTCCATCCAGCTCGCGCTGACGGCTCTTGCGGCGCTTATCGTTGCCCTGACCGGCTGGCTTACCTGGGGAGAACAGTTGGCCGGCATGTATCGCCGCCTGGGAGACGGTGGTCAGTTAGCGCTGACAGCCGCCGCAGCGTCATTCTTCTACATCACGCCGTCCTTTTTTATCTTCATCCTGGCACTCGCGCTTCTGTTTGTTCTCATCTATCTGCGCCCGGCGTGGGGCCTGGCGCTTGTGGCCTTCACCTTCCCTTTCTATGTACCGCAGGTGACAAAACCAATCTTCAATTACCGCTTTTCGCCGGTAGAACTCTTTATGCTGCTGACTTTTGGCGCCTTTGCCCTGCGCTGCTTGCTAGATTGGGCGAACCGGCGTGCCGGCGGCGAGGCGACCCCTGGATCGGGCCGGCCCTGGCACCGCGCCGATTATGCCGTCCTGGTCTTCACGGCCGTCGCCACGATATCGCTGTTCTTCACCGAGCGGCTCGGTGTGGCCACAAACGAATGGCGCCTGGTTGTCATCGAGCCGGCCCTGTTCTACCTGGTAATTCGCGCCTTAAAGCCGCAAGAAAATGAAATGTGGGTCATTCTAGATGCCTTTGTACTGGGCGGGCTGGTCGTGGCCCTGATCGGCTTGTGGCAGTATGTGACTGGCCAGAACCTGATCACAGCCGAAGCAGGCCTGATGCGCCTGCGCTCGATATACGGATCGCCCAACAATGTAGCCCTCTACCTGGGACGGATGATGCCGCTCCTGGCCGCCATGGCCCTGCTCGGCGGCGCCACGCCGCGGCGGCGCTGGGCCTACACATTGGCAATACTACCTATTGGCCTTGCCTTTCTGCTGACATTCAGCCGTGGCGGCCTGCTGTTGGGCCTCCCCGCCGGCCTTCTCGTCGTCTTTTGGATATGGCAGCGCAGACGCGGGCGGTCTGCGTGGCCGTGGGTGCTTGCCGTTATCTTGCTTGCCGCGCTGGTCCTTTTGCTGTTGAGCCAGGTCCCGCAGCTGGCCGGCCGTTTCGACCTCGGCGGTACAACAGGCGTCTTCCGCGTCAATTTGTGGCGCTCCAGCCTGGAAATGATCCGCGAAAACCCGCTGTTTGGTGTTGGCCTCGATAACTTCCTCTATGCTTACCGTGGGCGATACATTCTGGACGGCGCCTGGCAGGAACCCAATCTCAACCACCCCCATAACATCTTTCTGGATTTTGCCACGCGCCTGGGAATCGCCGGCCTGTTGGCCGGATTGTGGCTCTTTTACGCGCTGGCCCGCACACTTTACAGCGATTTGAAGACCACACCGCAGCGCTGGCTGCCGGTGGCCGCCGGATTCAGCGGCGGTTTGGCGACAATCGTGTTCCATGGCCTGGTCGATCACAGCTTCTTCCTCGTCGACCTGGCATTTTCCTTTTACTTAATGATGGGAACGGCCGTGTGGCTTGACAATCTATTTAATGCTCCTAAAATTACCGGGCAATCATAACATTTTTATGCGGTGAAGGAGAATAGTCTCAATGAGCGATACAGAAGAACGTGTCACAGCGATTATCGTCGATCTACTCGGCGTTGATGAAGAACAGGTCGTGCCCGCGGCGCGCTTCCGCGAGGATTTAGAAGCCGATTCCCTCGATCTTGTCGAACTGATTATGGCCTTTGAAGAGGAATTCGAAGGCGAGATTTCCGATGAAGAAGCACAGTCGATCACGACTGTAGGAGAGGCCGTCACCTATATCGACGAGCGCATGCGCACCTGATACGGATAGAAGTAAGCATCAGAAGGCGCGGCAGAGTTGAAGCGGGCCGCGCCTTTTTTATTTGTTCACGCCGTTGCAGTGCGCCCGCCCATGGGCATTTGAAACAGACCCACTGCGGCTACCAGGACATTCCCCACCAGGTTAAGCCAAAAACCAATACCGGCGCTCACAGGCACGCCAAGGATATTGCTCAGGAAAGGCTGCACCTGCAAGAAGAGCCACGTTGGTAAAGCAGCGCCTGCTGCGCCGAAAAAAATTAGCAGAATCCAGGGCAAACTATCCCATCTCGCCCTGGGATGCCAGAGCCCGCTCACCAGGGATACAACGAAAACACACCCTATCAACACGACGCGCAGCGCATATTGTTCGCGCACTGGTCCCGTGATGTCCTCAATGGCCGGGAAGGCCAGTAAGCTGACCAGCACGGCAAGGGCACGCACGCTCCAGGCACGCCAGTCAAAAGCTGATTTCCCTTCCTGTTCCGGCCAGGTCATGGTCCAGATGGACAGCATGAGTCCCAGGATAATTGGCGGCAGATAGAACAGGTCGCGTCGCGGTCCCAGGCCCAAAAATTTAAACCACTCTCCCATCTCCACGCCCAGGAAACTGAGCCCTACACCGGGACCGCGCAGCCAGAGGGAGAGGTAGCCCACAAAAACGGCCGTAAAACCGAGGATCAGGAGAGTCTGCGTATGTCGTCGCACGAAGCTGAACACCGGTCAGTCGCGTCCCTTGAGGCGTTCCTTCTGCCGCGCCTGCGCTTCTGCAAAGCGCCGCTTTTCCGTATCCGTAACCGGAATCAGTGGCGGAATAGGCGTCGGGCGGCCGCCCTGATCCAGCCCCACGTAGACGAAGAATGCGGTGTTGGTATGCGTCACCTCTCCGGTAAGCACATTTTCGGCCGTAACCACAACCCTGGTTTCCATTGAGGTACGGCCGGTCCAGGTTACTTCGGCCGTCACGGTCACTAAATCGCCAATCCTTACCGGTGAGAGAAATTTCATGGAATCCACGGCTACGGTAACCGCCGGATGGCGCGCATGCTTGGCCGCGGCCATACCGCCGGCCTCGTCGCACAACTTCATGATCTGCCCGCCATGCACGTTGCCCAGGACATTGGCGTCGGTCACATTCATCAATTGAGTCAGCACAACCCGTGACTCTTCAACACGTTTTCCTTCCATAACACACCCTCTCACAACAGGCGCTCAAGCCTACCCCGTTTCCGGGATTCAACAACGGGCGCCGCGACGCCAATTTGACATTGATTACCCAACCAGTTTGCTATTTCCGCAGCTCACCGGAGCCGGCCCGAGCTGCTTATACTATGATGGTCGCAGGCGTTCATACGTCTGCCGGTCGTCAATATCCCGCAAAATCGAATCAGATGCCACAGAAACCAGGTGAACGGGGTACTTCTTCACCAGATCTCGCGGAGCGGAGCCAGGCGGCAGTGCCAGCAGTTCAGAAAAATATCCACGGCCGATCAGCACCGGATTGCCGCGCCGCGAGCCGAACTGTGGAGCCACGATCTCCCCCTCTCCCTGCCAGTATGCGGCGAGAATCGCATCGATCGTCTGCGGCTCTACCAGCGGCTGGTCGCCGAGCACAACCAGGACAGCGTCTATACTTTCGGGCAGTTGGCCCACCGCCGTCTGTAAAGATGAAAGCATCTCTCCACTGGCATACTGTTCGTTGAAAAGCGTTGGCACGCCGCAGGCATCCGCGATTCTTGCGATGGCTCTTGAACTCGCACCGGTCACCACGACGCTGTCGAAAACGGCCGATCCCTGCACATTGGCTATCGTCTGGCCCAGCACCGTCCCCTTGCCCCACGGCAGCAGCATCTTCGGACTGCCCATACGCGACGATTCTCCCGCCGCCAGAATGACGGCTCTGACTCGCTTATGCACTTCCAGAACGGGGTCCTGGCCTTCGGCGGCCGTAATAAGCACCTGCTTGACACGCGGTTCGCGCAGCATATCGCCAGCCGCCGCTCTGGCTAGCTCGAGCTGGCTTTCACTTTCCACTTTGTTAATGGCCGGAATCACGTCTGCACCCGGCGGCACATACTTCAATCCCCCTTGCGGGTGCGTCAAGATCTTGGCCAGGTCTGATGCTTCAACGAGATCGCCATCGCGCTTGCCCAGGAGGCCGGCCACCAGTTCCGGGCGGTGCGCCACGATGTTGATTGGTTTGCCCAGGGCGTCGATTCCGCAAACGGGAACGACGAGATCGACACCCAGCGGCATCGCCGGTTCGTGCCCGGCAGGCGCTTTCAGGGGCAGCATGCGCGCGCCGTCAGCCTCGACCAGCACAAAAGAGACGCCGGGCTGCGCCAGAAGCTGGGCGGGTACTTCCAGGCCGACGCCGCCAACCTTATCCGCTTCCACATCCGGGCCTACGATGGCCGAAATCCGTGTGCAGGCGATACATGAAATTGCCGGATACCGGGAAACAGCCGCCGGTATCGATTCGGCGGCAAATTCAATCTGCTCCCGTGCCATGCGCGTGGTCGTGGTGATTACGATCTTCCCCGGCAGCATGCCCGCCAGCGCGAAAAGCAGCGACGTCTTGCCCCCACCTCCGGTAAAGGCAATCATCTGTGGAATGTCTGCTGCGGTTAGCTCAAAAGCTTGCGGAAGTGTGTAGGGCATCGGAAATAGGCAATCGCTGAATGGCTGAATTGGTGAATCATTACTGGATCATTCGCTGCTGTTCAGATGAACCATGATCGCTTCGAGGACGCCGCCGCCTATGGACAGGGCCTTGTCAGAAATAGTGAAACAGGCCTCACGATCAGCGCGTGCGTCGACGTCGCCGATCTTTAATCCTTTTGTAACCGCCGTGCCCGGGGCGATCAGCCCGCGCACAACCCCATCAAACGGCGCTTGAACCGGCGCGCCATCGACTTCGCCCAATACCTGGCCGGCGGAGACAATATCGCCTATTTCAACCGACCAGCCGGCGGCGCCATCCGCTGGTGCGCGCAGCACGCGTTCCGCGCCTTTCCCGGCAACAATGCCTGGTGTACCGCTGTTGGGAAGGGCGCTGCCCTGCCAGATAACGCGACCCAGGGTGTGCCCGCGCATTGTCTCAATCACGGCATGGCAGTCCTGCCCGGCTGTAAATCCAGGGCCCAGGCCAATCACCAGCGGCGCCTGGTCGATGCGCGTATCAATATTACGTTTCGCCAACCGTGCATCCACAACGGCCGTCAGGTCTCCATCCAGCTTTTCGATGACGGGTTCCAGGTCCCTCGCCACAAGAACCGGGATATCGCCCCGCTCGATCACGGCGCGTGCCTCAGCCACGTCTTCAACACGGCAGCCGCACAGATCCTCAATCTGTATTTCCCCTTCAGGAACAGCCGTGGCCAGGGCCACCTTTCGGCGTACGACGAGTGGATTTGCCAGTTCGAGCACAAGCACCGGAAATCCGGCCTTGTGCAGCCGGTAAACAACACCGGTCCCCAGGTCGCCGCCGCCGCGAACGATGATCAGGTGGTCTGCGAATAACATAAAAAGAATCATACAGGCGAGCAGATGATCTTTGCAAACCTAACCTATAGGTCCAGCTTTGCAGCAATGTCGCACAATCTTGCACAACATGCGCACAAAAAATATGTTATCCTACCTTTGTAGAAACGGATGGTTTATTGTGCCCGGTTGAGGCTTTTCAGATCAAATTGATTGACAACCTTCGCCGGTGCCCCGGGAGAGGATTACATGGGCACAGACACAATTACGTACGATTACGACTTCCTCGTCGCATGTGAAGCAGGGATCGACCCGCTTGATCCTGAAAACAGCGAGATTCCCGTCCACGTTTTGGGTTACGGTGAGATGAGCACTGTATTGACCATCGAAGGTGGCAGCCCCAACCTTGTCTACAAGCGGATGCCCATGTTCCACAATAATGCGGAACTGGAACCCTTCCTTGAACAGTACGATGAATATCTGGACCACATGACGGCCGCCGGCATCAACGTGGTGCCGGCCGCCATCACATCCATCACGCCCCGGAGCGGCAATATTGTCGTCTACATCATCCAGGAGAAGCTGGACGGCCGTACCCTGGCCAACCAGGCCATCCACACGCTCTCTGCCGCGGATGTGGAGCGTGTATTCGAGGCGATTCTGGAAGGGATCGGCCGTGTCTTCGCCTACAATGACGCGCAAGATGACGGTCTCGAGTTGGGCCTTGATGCCCAGATGTCCAACTGGGCCATCGCCAACTACGATCCCGATCAGGGGCAGCTGCCCGATCCCGTTCAACTGATCTATCTCGATACAAGCTCCCCCTTGATGCGTGTGAACGGCGAACACCAGCTCGATTCTGAGCTCTTCCTTCGCAGCGCACCTTCCTTTTTGCGCCCGGTCATCCGGCTCCTGTTCGTGGACGATGTGATGAACCGCTACTACGTGCGCCGGCAGGTCGTGATCGATGTCCTGGCCAATCTATACAAGGAAAAACGAGAGGACGTTATCCCCGCCCTGATCGCGCGCGCCAATCTTTTCCTGGAGCAGACATCGGGGAATGATGCGTTTGAGCCGGTAACTGAAAAGGAGGTCGCCGGCTACTACAAAGAGGATGCGCGCATCTGGTCCATCTACCTGGCAGCACGGCGTATAGATCGCAAACTTCACCAGATCCGCGGCAAGGATTATCCGTATGTTCTGCCGGGCCATATCGATCGTTAACGTGATCTAGACCTCGGAGGTCTTATTCAAATCAACCCGCTGAGAAAAGCAGTATAGGATCCCCGAGGTCTTGACTACAAGGGGGTAGTCACGTGAAAAAAGCCATCACCATTCTCGTTGTCGCTCTTGTGGCGATCATCGGCATCTATCTCTTATGGAGCGCGCTCGGCCGCACGGCCGTCGCCGCTGAACCCGAACTCTATCTTGACGATACCAGCAGCTATGGCACCGACAGCGGCTCCGGCAACCTGGTCGCCGTGCAGACCAATATGGAGACCTCCGATTACGCCTCGGCCGAAGCCTACCAGGCCAAGCTCGATGGCTACATGGCCGCGG
>JBJYWZ010000138.1:0-1983 GCA_046259725.1 Promineifilaceae bacterium (SeqCode)
AGGAATCGCAGATGTAGATCGTCTTGTAGCGGCGCGGCAGGTCCAGTTCGTGCATCCGCTGCGTGTACAAATTAACCATCAGCCCTTCTTCACCGGCGCGCCTGGCCGGATAGGAGAGCATGTCCGGCGATATATCGCAGCCGTCGATCTCGATGCCGGCGCGCAGCAGGGGCACCAGCAGGCGGCCCACACCGCAGGCAAGATCAAGGACGGGCTGCCCGAAACGGCCGATCTGCCGCTCGAAATAAGCCAGTTCCGGCGTCTCATTGATAGTCTCCGCCCAGCGCTCGGCCATCAGGCCGTAGTGCCAGATGATGGGTTGGTCGGTCATAAAAGCACCTCGATTTCGGATTTCGGATTTTGGATATCGGATTTGAAAAACGACTTGAGGCCGTATTATACTTAAATATGGCACATAGGCGACTAAATGTCGTCATTGTCCCGGAAACTTGGAGTTTCCGGGATATTTGTCCTCCTATCTCTGTGTCCTCTGTGTCTTCTCCGCGCTCTCTGTGTCCATCTTCTCCAGCAGCTCGTCAAACTCTTCGCGGGTGAGACCGAAGACGAGTTCGTCGTAGAAACGGCCGTTTGTGTAGATGTGGCGGCGTAATCTTCCCTCGGATTTGCAGCCCAGTCTGGCGGCGTGCCTGATCATGGGCTCGTTGCCTTCCATGCAGAAGATGTAATATTTTTGGTAACGCAGTTCATGGAAGGCGTAGCGCAGGATGATCAGCTTGGCGTCGAAGAAGTAGCCGCGCCGGCGATGGGCCTGGAAGATGCGGCTGCCGGTTTCAAAGGTGCCGTTTTTCTGATCGGCCGAATGGATGTTGATGTTGCCGACAAGCTGGCCGTCGAGATTTTCGATGGAGAACATCAAAAGCTGGTCGCTGTTCTTGAATTCGGCATACTTTTCGACGAAGCGCCGGGCGGCGGTCTCCGAAGCCGGCAGGGCCATGCCCGTATTCAGGTAGCGCACGGCCTCGCTGTCCGATTGCTGCTCGGCCAGCCATAACCCGGCGTCGTCCAGGCGCATCGGCCGCAGGCGAACCAGCGTACCCTGCCAGTAGTATGGGTTTTCCTTTAGCAACATGTGTGCTGCCTCCTTCTGCCGGCTGTCAGCTGTCGGCTGTTAGCTGTCAGCGGTCGGCTATCAGTATTTCAGCTTTTCAGCGGGTATGCAAGTGGCAGGGTAGCAGGGTGGCAAGCTTGATCTGCAACTCTGCAACTTTGCCCTTTCATCCTGCATCCTGCATCGTGCAACCTGCATGATATGACCTCATGCCCGCTCTTCCGTATAATCGTGGCCTGAAGGAGCAGCTGGCATGATTAATCTTTTCAGTGATACACAAACGAAACCGACGGCGGCGATGCGCGAGGCGATGATGTATGCAGAGGTGGGCGACGAGCAGTCCGGCAGCGATCCCACGGTGAATCTGCTGCTGGAAAAAACGGCCGGTCTATTGGGCAAGGAAGCGGCGCTGTTCCTGCCCACAGGCACGATGTGCAACCTGGTGGCCGTCAAGACGCATACCCTGCCGGGACAGGCGGTCCTTTTGGACCGCATGGCGCATATCATGCGCATGGAAACGGGCGGCGCGGCCATCGCTTCCAGCGTGGTCCTGGAAACGCTGCCCAGCGAATTCGGCCAGTTCACGGCGCAGGCGGTGCGCGACGCCCTGCTGCTGCCGCCGTCAAATTATACGCCGCCGCCGGCCCTGCTGTGCGTGGAGCAGACGCACAACTTCGGCGGGGGATCGGTCTGGCCGCTGGAGGAGCTTACGGCCGTTTGCGACGCTGCCCGCGAACACGATCTGGCGGTGCACATGGACGGGGCGCGTCTCTTTAACGGCGTCGTGGCCAGCGGCATAAGCGCGGCTGAGTATTCGGCCGTTTGCGACTCCGTATGGGTCGATTTCACCAAGGGGCTTGGCGCGCCGATGGGCGCCGTGCTGGCCGGCTCGTCTGACTTCATCGAGGCGGCGC
>JBJYWZ010000139.1:0-1794 GCA_046259725.1 Promineifilaceae bacterium (SeqCode)
TGAAGACGATGCGCCCGGTCTGGTCGTACCAGGTGTCGGCCTCGTACTGGCGCATGACCGGGAACTGGACACGGTAGATGGTCAGCAGCTCGTCCAGGGTCAGGCCGAGGGCTTGGGCGACCAGCACGTCGATCTCCAGCAGGGCCTGACGGCGGGCGTAGTCGGTGCGCAGGGCGCAGTGGCGCTGCCATTCGTAGGTGAGTGCCCCAAAGAATTCTTTATCGAGAAGATGTGACTTAACGGACCAGCATTGATGCTGAAAATCGGTCAAGAAACATGATCGCCACAGTTCGGCATAATCCGTGGTCAACGCACCTAGGCAAACTGCGCGACATATTAAAGCTACGCGCAGATCGCCCAACTCCAGAAAAGGTAATTGCTCCAACAGAGCATTGTTCGCATGCCCAACACCTGTACTTTTGACAAGAAAGTCGTAAGGCAACGAAAGAGATGCAGCATAAAAAGAAATAAGCTGGTCAGTTGAACTGAAGGCGTGGCTGACCGCTGTATAGATATGGGCGTGGCCTGGCGAGATGAGAGCAGTTATGAAGGTCCGTTCGCCGGCTTGACTCAGCATTTCGCGATTGACGATGCGATAAAAACTAGTGATGAGTTTTGGGCTGTCCTCTTCTGAGCCGATCCAAGGCACTTTGGGTGTGCGCCTAGAATACTCGCTCCGCGAGCAGCAGGGGACATAATTAGTGCGCGGCAAATAATCGTCTGGCAAGATCACAAGGTCAATGCAATCGTAGTGTCCCGTTTCGGTACAGCGGGTGCGGGGGGTCTTGTAAAATGGTGATCCAATATGGAAATGAGGGTCGGAAAGCACACACTGGCCGGCATTCTCCGGAAACAGTGTTTCCCGACGAATAGTCCCGTCCTTTTGCGCATTGGTTTCATTCCACATCGTTGTGGAAAAGTGATCGCGCGCTAATCCACCAAGGCGAGTTGGTTGGGCAGCAAACTTCTTTAGTACGGAAATGAATTGGCGAGTGTGTAGTGTTGGCAAGCGAGCTTCCCGCGGAGGGGTTCCTGCTTTGTCGTAGAGTCGGGCAAAAAGCGAGAGGCTGGCCTGATCTATGCGCAAAATACGGCTGCTGTGACCCACTTCATTCCAATCCGAGCCGGTTTCGTTCTTTATGCCGCCAACTGAACCAGAGCCATCATGTTGATAACTAGCATCGATTGTGCGAGGCGTGAAAAGGTTAGAAATACTGTCAAAACAAGGCTCTCTCGCTGGTTGACTGTGATAAATATTGATACTGAATTTGACCCTATCCCCAATCGGAAATAGTATGCGCTGATTCTGGAGTTGAAAATGCGCTTTCAGCCGGGGATAAATCTGCGACCGGAAGCGGCCGGCCTTAGGGTCATCGAAGATGCCTTCTGGGTGAAGAAATCCGATCACGCCACTATTATTTCCCAGCATCCATGACTGGGGTAGAAAGCACTTGTAAAGGTTTGCTTTCTGCGCATCGAGTAGGGGGTAATTCTGCCCGGCGTTCAGGAACGCCTGCATCCCCGCCTGCTCGCAAAACTCGTCCAGCCAGGCGGCCCGCATTCCCGGCCATTCCTCGAACAGCGCCGCCCGCCGCTTGGCCAAATCGGATGCGCTCATCTTCCGTATGGCGATCTTCGGATCGGCCTCGCCCAGGATGCCCTTCTCCTCCCACTCCACCTTGAGCCAGGGCGGGTTCCCGAGGATCAGGTCGAAGCCGCCGGCCTCGCGGAAGATGTCGGCGAAGCTCAGCTCCCAGTGGAAGAAGCGAAACCGCTCCGCCAGCTTCTCGACCT
>JBJYWZ010000140.1:0-5148 GCA_046259725.1 Promineifilaceae bacterium (SeqCode)
TGCACCATGAGGCCCGGATACATGGACATGAAGTCGATCTCGGCCACGTCGCGGTGCAGGCCGGTCAGCGGCTGGTAGACGAGGCCCCCGCGATCGGCGCGGATCAACTCGCCCAGCGTCTTGAATGTTTCCGTTTGCTGCTTGGTGTGTGGTATGAGGATGCCGCGGCGCAGCGCCATCTGCATCTGCATCGCCGTGACCCCGGCGCCGGGCGATTTGCGGGCCACTTCCTGCACGGGCAAACCGGTAACGCGCGCCTGTTCGAGCACGCCGGATAGACCGTAATCGCCCAGCAGCATCGCATTTTGCCGGTCGATGTGCCACCGGCCGTATAGATGAAATTGGCGGCCCCGGTAGACGATCTGGCCGTAGGTGACATAGCTGTTTTCTTCACGCTGTAAGGCGCGCTGCTTTTGGTCGCGGTTGGGATTAAAAAAGCTGATGCCCTCCTGCTCGCAAAAAGCCATCAGCCGTGGGAAGAGCCAGGTGTCACCCCAGCGAGTGAGGATCAGGTCGGGATCAGTGCGCTGTATGTTGGCGCGGATGCTCAGCAAGAGCCCGCGAAACGGCCGTACCGGAATCTGGATAACGCGCCTCGCTCCTGCCTGCGCTGAGCCTGCCGAAGGTGCCTGTTCCGGGCCTGTCGAGGGAACCGCAGCGGGACGGTAGATGGTCACCACGCGCGGTGTGGCATGCTGCGGGTCCACGTCCGGTTCGATGCGCAGCACACGCAAGGGCGGCGGCGCGGGCGCCAGGTCCCACGGCGAATCGAGCGTCTCAAACGTATGCACGTGATCTGCTTCGTCGACGGTAAGAGAGCAGCGGGCCAGGGGAAAGCTGTCGAATGCGGCCGCGAATCGCACAGCCAGGGGGATGTCCGTATTGTAGTAATCGAGTTCGGGGAAGCGTCGCCAGACATCGTGAAAGCATCTGGGCTGCACGGCGGGATTGGCCACGCTGACGGCCAGCACCTTTAGCGGTCCGCTGAAGAGGTCCGTACGCTCGGTCCAGCCCAGTGTGGTTTTTAGTGGATAGCTTTCCAGGAAGCGGTATGTCTCTTGCAGGCGCCGTTCAGGCCCGGCGATGTAGAATGTGATGGGGAAATGGTGGAGCAGGCGCCTGCGCGCGCCGTTTTCTTCAATGATCCATAGGACGAGGCCGTCTTCCTCGGTAGTATAGAGATCGAGCAGCCAGCCTCGCAGCTCCTGTCTAGCAGGTGGATTCATCGAGCAGGCGCCTGAGGCGATCGATTTCTTTGGCCTGCTCCACAACCATGGCCAGAAGGATGGCCTCGAAGGGAAGGGCATGCGCGGCCTGGCTGATAGCCGCAGTGTGCCGGCGCGCGCCCGCGAAAAGCGCATCAAAAATGCGCTGATCTTCCCTGCGCAGAGCGCGGCGGAAATCGGCAAAAGCCTGCTGCTCGTCGATGATAACCTGGTTGGCGGTTCTTACACTGCGTCCCATCGCTTATGCAGGCTCCCACAATGATGCCGGCTGCCCAAAAGAGGGCGACTCGTCTTGTGGCAATGTGCCCGGGAAGAGAACCTGGTCGGCCGACTCCTTGAGCAGACGCAGCAGGCCAGAGCGCTCGCCACGCGGCGCGGGACGCGCGCTGACCACGACCGGCGCGCGGCGGCTCAGGCGGCGCAGTTCCTCTACGGCAAGGCGCAGCAGCCGGTAGCCTTCATCATAGGTCACGGCGTCATCGTAGAAAGTGGCCGTCAGGTCGCAGACCAGGTGTGGCCTGCTAGTGGCAGGCGTTTGCTCCAAAAGATAGACCGCCTGGTAGCAGGTGAAGGCGCGGGCAATCGTCACGTGTGAAAAAACTTCGTCCAGGCGGTGTGTACGGCGGCGAATGGCGCGGGCCACGGGGTAGGGATCAAAGCTGCCGCCCGTAGTCTGGCCGGCGCCATCGATAATGCGCACGCGCCCGCGCAAAGCGAGGACGGCCGTGAGGTCGAGCATGGCGTCCCGCTGGGCGTCCGCTCCGATGAGCAGCGTGATCTGGCGTCGGGATAGAGTGGCTAAGTGGTGCATGGTTATTCCTCTCTATAGGATAATAAGTGTATTAGAACTTATGTTCTATTCCCGTTTCATTCTAACGCTCTTCAATGCAGCCTGCTGTGAAATCTACGTGAACAGTCCGGTAAACAGTTATCAGTGAACGGTAACCAGTGGACTAGACTGAGAACTGTTTACTGAAAACTGAATACTGAACTGAATAGGATAGAATCAGGAACAAACAGCAGCCAAACAGAATGGTGACTATGAGGAGGTCAACCCATGTACGAAACTGCCCAACTGTCCCTGCACGATGCCCTGGCGCTCATTGATGATGTTCGTGAAGTCCTGGAACGCGATAAACTGGGTGCGGCCGTCGCCGTCGTCGATGCGCATGGCGAGCTGATCGCCTTCGTGCGCACGGAAGGCTGCCCGCTGCCTTCTATTAACAATGCCGTTCACAAAGCCTTTACCGCGGCCAGGGAGGGTAAAGAATCAGGCGCGGTCGGCCAGGCATCACGTGAGGAGGGATTCGCCATCACCAATTTCGGCGATCTGCGTTACACGGGATGGGGCGGTGGTGTGCCCATCACATTCGAGGGCCAGGTATTGGGTGCCGTCGGCATCAGCGGCCTGCCGGAGGCGGACGACGTCGCCCTGGCGCGCCACGCGGCTGCGACATGGAAGGCAAGTCCGGGTTGATCGTTGCCGGCTTCCCATCTTTAAGCATAACGTGGACCTACTGATGTGAGCTGAGATCCAGCACGCACTGGCACATTTCTTGAAACAGAGATTAAGCGCAATAGGATATTCACTACAGGTCTGCTAAGAAGTAGGATAATATCCATAAATCAAACAACGGAGACAACAATTATGAGTGATCAAAATGAATGGAACAGGCAGGTAATTGAAGAGTTTCGCGCCAATGAGGGCAAGGTGGGTGGTTTTTTTGAGAATGCGACCCTGCTCCTGCTGCATACAACCGGCGCCAAGAGTGGGAAAGAGCGTATTAACCCGTTGATGTATCTTGAGGACGATGGCCGGTATGTGATCATCGCCTCCGCCGGCGGCGCGCAGAACCATCCTGACTGGTATTACAATGTTGTTGCCAACCCGCTCGTCGATGTCGAAATGGGCACGGAAGAGTTCCAGGCCCGTGCGACGGTCACCGACGAACCGGAGCGTACAGAATTGTACGCCACCGTGGGCGCGAGGTACCCCAACTTCATCGAGTACCAGGAAAAGACAGACCGCGTGATTCCCGTTATTACCCTGGAGCGCCTGCCCTAACAAACAGCAGCGTTCGGCCGCACGGCCGAATCCGTTCAGCAGCGCGACGAAGACAGCATCCCGGCTTGACGGGATGCTGTCTTTTTGTTGGCTACCTGCCGGCGCCCGGCTCTAGATCGTTCGCGGTCAGTTAGTGGGAGATGGCTCAGAGAGGCACCCGAAGGCACGGATATGCGCCAGCTGTAAACTGCTTTATAGACAGGAGCCTGGTATTATTATATGTTATCTGTACCGGTCGTTTAATTGTTCATATCTCTTGTGCAAGTGGGGAATCCACTGCTCATTCCCGATCGCCAGTAGACGCTTGCAAGACTATCCCAGCCGGGATTAGCTGCCTGATAGAGGAGACATAAAATGGCTGAAAAGAATGATAACAGACCAGAAATGGTCGGTGATTCCGTGCGTAAACGCCGAGCTCGCCGAGCTCGCACGACAGTTCGGGAAGACCTATATGATCAGGGTCCGCCGCTGGTCGGGAACTGACTCAACCTGGTTTGGCATCGCCTGGACGGTTACGGGCGGCCCTTTGCTGGCTGTGTCTGTCGAAGGATTGGTGGCGCAGCGCCTGACAAGATTGTAAGCGTTCCTTACTTAAAGAGGAATGAATGATGACGAATTCGTACGACAACATTGTAACCACCGCCTATCATGGACAGACGCTTGAGCAACTGCTTGAAGCGCCTGTGGATGCTCTGAAAGGCGTTTCGGCGGCCGATGCCGATCATCTGAAGGACGCCTTTGGCATTGTATCAATTGGTGATTTGGGAAGATCCATCTTCTTGCGCCGCGCAGCAAGCATGGTCAGAGCCGCTGTCCTGAATCACGATAGTGGCCCTCCGCTGGGCTGGTCGGAATTCTTTGCCACGGCCCCAATCGATTACTACGTGAACCATCCGGCTGGCCGCTTTCGCCTTGACTTCGGTCCTGTTTATTATCGCGGCCGTCTGGATGGCAGCGCGCGTGTGATTGTTGTGGGGCAGGACCCTTCAACGAACGAGATCCTGGCGCATCGCATTTTCGTTGGCCAGTCAGGGCAGCGCGTGCAGCGCGTCCTGGAAAAACTGGGAATTACTCGCTCCTATATCATGCTCAATACTTTTCTGTTCAGCGTATTCGGACAGTTTTTTGATGGGTTAGAGCCAATTTCGGAAGAGCCGATCATTGAAGGATACCGCAACGCATTCCTGGATCGCATTATCGCTGAGAACGAGATCGAAGCAGTTATTGCGTTTGGGGCGGGAGCACAACATGCGGCTGATCGCTGGCCCAACGCTGCGAACTTCCCTGTTTTCCATCTTATGCATCCGGCAGCGACGGAGGCGAACGTGATTGCCAATTGGAACCAGCATCTGCCCGATATACGGGCGGTGGTCACACCAGATGACGATGGATCGGCCGATACAAACCCGTTTGGCGCGACCTTTGCTCCTGAAGACTTGACGCCCATTCCGGCGTTTGACCTGCCGTTCGGCGTGCCAGACTGGCATGGTCAGAATGGTGGGCACAGCAACAGGAATGGCAACAAGGAGATTGTCTGGCACGCACCCTGAGATAGACGTGATCGCTTGGCCAACGGCGAATCATTTTCCTTCCTGTTCAACCGCCAGATAAGCGTGCGGCCATCAACGACAATTTTGTGACCACCTCATATTCGGTCCTTTGGATCAATAACTCTTGGTGTATGGAACGCATGAAGACGGCCGTCCACTTCAATGGTGCCTGGATAAGGCGTGCAGCGGAGCGGGTTGATCTGAGAGCGATGACGAACCAAGACTGACCAGCAGACCGGCCAGCATAAATAGCGCGCCGCCGGCAAAGGGCAGTCCCCAATGGAAGTCGAAGACGAAGCCGCCCAAC
>JBJYWZ010000141.1:0-2103 GCA_046259725.1 Promineifilaceae bacterium (SeqCode)
TTCGCTACGGAGAGACGTTGCTTGGGCAGGGGCGTGAAAACGCCAAAGAGTACCTCGGGGAAAATCCCGAACTCCTGGATGAGCTTGAGCATTTGATCAGGCGTGAAGTCGGTCTGCCCTACGTTGAGTTGGACAGGGCCGGCGAAGAGGTGCCTGCCGAGGCATTTTAGCCGGACAATCTGGCAGCACATAGTGCTCTCAATCGTGATGGGGACTGCTGTTTGTGCAGCAGTCCCCTTTTGCATCATTAGCAGAGATTGAAAGCTCAGGGTGAATGTTCGACGTGTTTCGAGCGGGTTGATATGCTATAATGCTGAATTTGGCCCGCGCCGTCGTGCGGGCGATTGATTTTTAGAGTAATTCGAGGATTATTTTTATGAATTTACAGCCATTGGCTCCTTATCTGGGCATCATCGAAATTATCCTGGCGATTGTGCTGACAGTATTGGTTTTGATGCAGACAAAGGGTTCAGACCTTGGTGGTTTTCTTGGCGGCAGCGGTGACAGCAGCGGAACCTTTAGAACGCGTCGCGGCGTCGAAGCAACGATGCACCGGCTTACCATTGTTGTGTCCATCCTGTTCTTTGCAAATACCGTCTTGTCTTTCCTGGCCTGGGGTTAGTCTGTCTTAGATAGTGGAAATGCACCTTTCATGTAGAGGCACGATTTTTGGGGATCCGGCTTATTGCCGTTATTTGTAAGACTTCGCTCCTGATTCAATGAAACCAAATATGCGATGGCAGCTTCTGTTTGCTGTGACGGGGCTGGCGTTAGTTCTGGCGCTGCTGTCGTATCATGTCCAGAATGAAAGCCGCCTCTGCTCGGAACGGTTTCCGGCATCCGGCGGCACTTTTGTTGAGGGCGTGCTCGGCGCGCCACAGTTTATCAACCCCCTCCTTGCCGGTGATAATCCAGTTGACCGGCAGATAACCGAACTTGTTTTTGACGGCCTGACCCGTTATGAAGATGGGGAGCTTGTTCCGGCGCTTGCCAATCAGTGGGAGATCGGCGAAGACGGCCGAACTGTACGTTTTGAGCTGCGCGACGATGTCGTCTGGCATGATGGTGAGCCATTTACGGCGGAAGATGTCGCCTTCACGTATGCATTGATGCAGGATGTAGACTTTCCCGGCGATTCTGCCGCCCAGAGATTATGGCAATCAATCGATATTCGCGTCATTACTCCCCAGGTCATCGAATTCGAGCTGCGTGAGCCCTACGCAGGATTTCTAGACGCCACCACTACCGGAATCTTGCCGGCACATTTGCTGTCCTCTGAGACAGTTGGAGCAATGCCGGAGTGGGCTTTTAATCGTAATCCAGTGGGCACAGGACCCTTTAGTGTAGCCGCGGGGCAAGACTGGGGAGGGGACGGTATGCTGCGCATTAACCCGTTCCCAGAAGCCTGGCCACAAGGCGCACGAATTAATGATATCGCTTTTCGATTCTATGGCAGCGAAAGCGAGTTGGTTGAGGCGTTTCAGCGCGGCGAGATTCAGGCAATTAATGATGTATCACCGGCGATGCTTCCGGATGTGATCCGGCTTCCTGATACGCGGCTCTTTACGGCGCCTGCTGCCCGTTATAGTTCATTGTTTTTCAACATGAGTGACAAAGGCTCAGACGCCACACGCTCTGTCGACGTGCGCCGGGCGCTGGCGAATGCCCTGAATCGGGAATGGATTATAGATCGTTCTTTGAATGGGCAGGGCGTGTCTCATATCGGTCCTTTTCTTCCGTCTTCCTGGGCATATCATCCCGAGATCCTGACAATGTATGGCAGTGAACCCCTTTCGGCCACAGCTTCGCTGGAAGGTGCAGGTTGGCTGCTACCGGACGGCGCTGAACGGCGGGAGAAGGAAGGAGTACCCTTGATCCTGCGCTTCCTGGTTTATGATACGCCAACGAATCGCACTGTTGCTGAAGAGATAGAGGCGCAGTGGAAAGAGATTGGCGTCGAACCCGTGATGTCGCTGTTTTCTGATTGGTCTGATTTTCGCCGGTCGCTGGCTACTGCTGATTTTGATGTGGCCCTGGTAGATGTGGAGCAGATGGGCGATCCCGACTTATATGATTTCTGGAGCCAGGAAGCAATCATACGCG
>JBJYWZ010000142.1:0-4020 GCA_046259725.1 Promineifilaceae bacterium (SeqCode)
GGCGGTATCGTCCTTGGCTGTAATCACGCGATTAGGCATGCGTTCCTGCAGGAGCAGCTCAACGCTGCGGATGTGCGGATGGCTGTGAAAACGTTGCACCATCCTGTCACCGTTTAGGGTGTTGACCAGCGATAGGAAGATCATGCCCTGATGGTGAACCATAAGCGAGCGCACACGCGCATAATCCTGTCCCAACGCCAATCGCGCTTCGGTATAGTCTACTGACTCGTAGTAGCCGTAATCGCTGCGCATATCAATCTCACGTAAGCGCTGCAGATTCTCCATAACCGCCTGCGGCTGCAGAGGCAGCGCCAGCAGCGAGGCATAAGGGGATACAACAAGATCGTCTTCAAGGCCGCGTTTCAGGGCCAGTTGCGGTACGCCAAACGACTTGTATTGATAGTTCATCGCCGCATCAAAGCGATAGTAGCCAGCTTCAGAGATGCCCCACGGTACATTCCGCTGATGGCCGTACGCTATCTGCGCCTGCACCGCGGCTCGAGTACTCTGTTCGAGAAGGCTCTGGCTGTATTGGCGTGTCCACAGGATGGGCATCAAGTACTCAAACATGCTGCCGCTCCACGATATGAGAGTTGGCACGCCGTTCAGGTTTCTAAGAGGACGGCCCAGCATAAGCCAGTGCCGCTGCGGCACTTCTCCCATGGCGATGGCGATGAGACTGGCTGTCCGGGCTTCAGAAGCCAGGAGATCATAATAGTTAGGATCCAGTTGTTCCGTATCGACATTGTAGCCGATACGGAATAGGTTGCGTCTGCGATCATAGAGGAAGTCAAATGCCATGCCATACACCAGCTCGTGGCACTGCGCACTGATGCTGGTGTAGGTAGCCAGCGATTCAGTGACCGCCGCGCTCGCTTCCTCCAACTTCTGTCGCAGATCAACGCACCAGGCCCGCGCCGCGGAGCATTCAGCGCCGGGGGCATCGAGCATATCCATTGCTTCAAGCAGCCTGTCCATGCGCATCATGGCTGCCTGGCACACGTCGGCAATCTCACCTACCCGAATTTCAGCTGGTAATTCTGCCAACAAAGTATCCCATTCCGGCAGCTGCGGCTGGCTGTCCACGCCATTTCCTTGCGGGTGACGAAAGAACGCCGGAACATCGTCCAGAGCTGGCAACCACGGTGTTAATGTGCTGTGGCGGCGCTTCATGTCCATCAGGGCATGCCGCATTGCCTCCGTCCAGATACGAATTCGGTGCAGTTGTTCTGCCGAAAGTACGCGCATTTCCACAAGTTCGACCAGGCTCTTTTCGATTTGTGGCCAGGCCTCCGTGGCCAGATAAGTCAATAGGGCCGTCCACTGTTCGGGCAGATCTTTGTGATCCTCAATATGGCGGTGTAGTGCGTCAAGTTCATCTTCCAGCGACATAACGACCTGCCGCGCATCGCCGCTGGTATCCTCGTTCAAGATGTCGCGCAGTACGGCCACTGTATCGAGAAGCCCCTGCCATCGTTCCCAGCGCGGCAAGACAAGATCGGGCATCTCATCACAGCCTTTCTGCAGTGTCAGTAAGCAGGCAGCAAGATTACCGCTGTCTACCGTGGAAACATAACGCGGCGGAAGGGGTTGAATGGTGCGCGTGTCATACCAGTTCAGGAAATGGCCACGATGGCATTCCAACCTGTCCAGTGTTTGGAACGTGTATTGCAAACGTAGCGCCAGTTCCTGCAAACTAATGTATCCCATGTCGTAGGCACCCAGGGTGGATAGTAGCCCGAGACCGATGTTGGTGGGAGATGTGCGGTGAGCTACCAGCCCGCGGGGATGCTCCTGAAAGTGATCCGGCGGCAACCAGTGATCCTCAGGCCCCATGAACTGCTCAAAGTACCTCCACGTCATCCGCGCCAGCCGATGCAAGTGCTGCACCTGCTGTGATTCTAATTCAGCGGTCTTCAGGTTAACCGGTTGGCTGAGCCATACGGCGATGACGGGCGACAGCGCCCAAGCCAATAAGAACGGCAGCGCAACTACTAAGGCACCGGGATTTAGCCAGCCGGTGAGTCCAGAAAGCAACACAGCGATGATGGTGGCGCTCACCATTTCTCGCCGGATCATGCCCGTCTCGTCCGATCCACTGACCAGACGCACGGCATTGGCTGCCGTCGTCCATTGCAGGAGCTGTTTTCGGGTGATGAACAGACGAACGAGGGCCGTTGTGATGGCATCGCCGGCAATGAGCGCTTCGTAAGGCAGAAAAGTGAGCGAAAGGAGCCAGCGGCTGAGCTGCTGCTGCAGCGCCGCCACTAAGCCATCACTATGACCATCTTGGGTCATGCGCTGAATGAGCCGGACAACGAGCCCGCTCAATAAGGCCCCGGCCGAGGCAAGCACGGCCACCAGAGTCCATACCAGTGGAGACCCCGGCAGCCAAAGCCAGCCTGCCACGAGTAAGGCCAGCAGGGCTATTGGCAACAGGCTACGACGCAAGTTGTCGATCACTTTCCAAAGATTGATGGCCGACAACGTATTGGGCACGCTGCCATGCTCCCGGTGAAAAACCCGGGGCTGAAGCCAGGGCAGCAGCTGCCAATCGCCGCGAATCCAGCGGTGACGTCGCTGCGCAAAAATCAGATAATCCGGAGGGTACTCTTCGTAAAGAGTAATGTCTGAGACGAGGCCGGCGCGCCCATGTATACCTTCGAAAAGATCATGGCTAAGCAAGATGTTTTCCGGAGTTCGGTCTTCTAAACTCCTGACGAAAGGATCCACCTCATAGATGCCTTTGCCTACGTAAATGCCCTCTCCAAACAGATCTTGGTAGATATCAGAAACCGCATTTGTATAGAGGTCAAAGCCGGACGTTCCGCTGTAGATGCGGCTGAATCGAGTGCGGTATCCGCTGATCGGTTCGATCTCGATGCGCGGCTGCAGGACGGTGTAGCCGGCGCTAACACGGCCGTTATCGTCATTAAAATGGGCACGGTTCAGCGGGTGTGCCAGCGCACCGATCAAGCGCTGCCCCGCTCCAAGCGGCAATATCGTGTCTGCATCCAATGTAATCACATAGCGCACATCGGGCAGGATCGAGAGGTCCCCGAGTTGCACTGTATAACTGGTTTCGGCATTGCCGCGTAGGAGCTTATTGAACTCCTCCAACTTGCCGCGCTTGCGTTCCCAGCCCATCCATACGCCTTCCTGTTCATTCCAGAGTCGCTCGCGGTGGAAGAAATAGAAGGGACTGCCCGGGTAACGTTTATTAAGCGCCGAGATGACTTCGTTGGCCCGCAGCAGCAGTGTTTCGTCCTCAGGGCGATCCTTCTCCGCAGCGTCCGCAAAATCGCTCAGAAGCGCAAACGTGATCTGACGACTATTATTGCGTAGATGATGGAGTTCGAGTTGACTAAAAAGGTTGTCCACATCCTCTTCTCGAGCGATGAGGCATGGAACAACTACCATGGTGCGCCGATTCTCCGGTACGCCATCCTTGTAATCTAGCTTCGGTATGAAGTACGGCCGTACGAGCGTCAATAATAGTGCTGTGATGAGGCTGGTAGCGAGCGATAGGGCCGGTACCAGCACCAGCACGGCGATTAAGATCAACGCGCCGTGGGATGCACCGACGGCGGCGCCATATGCCAGAACTATTGCCAATAAGAACAGTGTCAATAAGCTTATGCCGCCCAAGAAGGTGAAGGTGGGATGATCGCGCGTGAACCATCGATGTATGCGCGTAATGAGCCCCGGGCGATACGCCAGCTTTTCTTGGAGTTCATATTGTCCGGCGTCAATGAGATAGTAGCCCACGTGATGCTGTCGCTCGTGCAGCCCGCTATCCAATGAGGTGGCTCCTTGCCGCGCCAAGGCCACGACCATTTGGGCGATTTCCAGCTCGCTGAAATCGGTTTCCTTGGACAGTTTCTCGACAGCCTTGCGATAATGGTCCCGTGTCGCAAAATCCATTTGGCCGTATACGCCCGCTGGATCCTTCAACAAGGTCTTCTCTAGAAGGCTGACGTCCTCATAAAAATCCTTCCAGTCCTGGTCGGCAATTGCACG
>JBJYWZ010000142.1:4120-6284 GCA_046259725.1 Promineifilaceae bacterium (SeqCode)
CTAGAAGGCTGACGTCCTCATAAAAATCCTTCCAGTCCTGGTCGGCAATTGCACGGAGGCTGAGAATACAGTTGCCCACAAGCGTATGTGCCGGTAGTTCAGGTGATGGCTGTACAGGCGGTTCCGCGAAAGGCGCCGGCTCGTTTCGTACAAAGCTGAGTGTCCCAGCCAGGGTTTGTAAAACGCAGATACGGAGCATAGTGGGAATAGCCCAAAGCTCACCCGTGGATAAGGGCTGTGTTTCTTGATAGGCTGAGGTGAATCGTTTCAGCGTCTCCGTCCTAACCTGAGCGGACTGTCGCTTTACGTAGGCTCTGGCGATCACGTAGACACGTGGAAAGCGTGCCCATTTCCCCTGCGAAAGTTTTGGAAGTTCACGATAATAAGAACGTTTCAGATCTTTATTAATCTGTCGCATGGCCTCCTGGACGATGTAGTAGTTGTCAAGTACCCATTCGGCCGAATGCGAGGAAAGTACTTTCTCTTCTTGCGCTTCGCGCGAGAAGGTACGGTGAGTCCGATCCAGATATTCTGCTAACGGCTCGAGGGATTCGAGCAACCGGTAATCACGATCAACATTCGAAACGATTGATTGTTTTTCAGCGAGTTGCCTGATGCTTTGGCCCGAATCCTCAGCTTCCGCGGAAGTGCCTGTTGTGCTTGCTTCCGCTTGCCTAGTTTCAGGAGGCATAAATTAATGTCCTTTTGATTCTATTGCTGCCTCTTCCGCCATAGTCGGCTCGACTTCCCCGGGTGCAAGGTCTTGCACCATTAGCAGCGGGACCGGGCTGTACTCAACAAAACTGTTTGTAATGCTCCCGAAAGGCCACTTCCGCTTACCCGAGTAACCATGAGCACACAATACTACAAGATCTACATCTTCTTCTTCTGCTACTGCATGTAGTGCGGTGGCAATGTCGTCACTCACACGAAGACATGGTTCAATCGTGTCGGGCAGCCGCGCCTGCAGTTGCTCCAAATAATTCCAACCCGCCTCCTTATTCCTCTCCGTGATTCGCTCCACGAGCATGTGTTCTTCCTCATCAAGGGGCACTTGACGTGGCATTTCCGGTCGCTTGATCACCTGCGCGACGAGCAGCCTGGCCTCGTGATAGCGTGCAAACGTCATGGCAGCCGGCAGCGCGCACTCCGCCCGTTTAGATCCATCAAGCGGAACCAACACTCGCCTGTAACGGACTTCCGGGGGCGACTCCAATTTAGCGGCTTGATAGGCTCGAATTATTAAGACGGACTGATCCGCGTGCTGCGTGATTTTGCGCGCGACGCTGCTTACATTCCAGCGACTCAGTCCGGATTTGCCATGGCTGCTCAGGATAATCAGATCAACCGCATTTGCCTGGATGTATTCGATGATCCGCGACGCCGGATAGCCTTCGAGTAAGACGATGCTTATGTTCACCACGCCATTGTTTGCCAAACGCTCTTTGATAGACTCTAGATACGCTTCCGCCTCAAATTTACAGATTTCCCACCGCAAGGGATCTATTTGGCCATCGCCTGTTGCCTTGGGACATTCCAGTACCTGGAGCAGCGTGACCTCTGATCCATAATCTGTCGCTATGGAAACCAGATGGGGCAGCACACACTCTGCAAGGGGCGAACCATCCAAAGGGGCCAGTACACTCTTAAACATGGGATTCTCCTTACAAATATGCTAAATGCTTTCTGCAGGCGGTTGTGTGCAGGATTACAGGCGCTCTTGTCCTTCCGACCGAACCGCCGTTGAAACAGGCATTTCACGTTGTTTGCTACAATTCTCCAATTACTAGGGGCAAGAACGGGCGAACGAATGGAGAGCGTTGCCTTAATACGCTTAGATATAATGTTCCTCAGGTCTGGCAGTAAAAAATTCAATCCCAGCTTCGGTAGCTGTGCCAGGAACGAAGCTAGCGAAGCTATTAACCGCCAAGGTCCCCACCCCAATATGCTGAACTGCTCGCCAACGGCTTTTTCCGGTCTGCCAGAACTATACTGTACTTGTTGTAGTGATTATTTATACTCATCATAACATGTCTCATGCATTCCTTACTCCCGCACGATGAAAATACTCATCATCACGCCTTACGCTTCATAAGCTATGGTGTTGGGCTTAAACAATGGCTCATCCATCGATCTGGGCTGAATGGGCGCTCAGAACTCAGGA
>JBJYWZ010000143.1:0-3802 GCA_046259725.1 Promineifilaceae bacterium (SeqCode)
CGAAGATACCATGAATGAGCCACCAGAGGCCCAGAACCCAGACGGCCGTTACCAGTGTCTTGAAGGGATTCGTGAAGAAGAATACACCGAGGATGATCAGCAAGATACCCTCGATCAAAATGAGCCACCACGGCGGCAGCTTGACATTTGCCCATACGGCATTGTCGGCGCTAAAACTTTCGGTTGTCATATTAAATCACTCCTGTATCTATAATTTGTCGCCTTTTGGATGAAAGACAAGCACTATCATCTGTGATAGTGAAACCCTATTCTATCCATTTCGTTACGTATAGGACAACATAATGTCAACAATGGCCTTAATCATTTGGGCCATTCTATGTTAAAATCCGGCGTCGTGTATCGTTGTTATCCTGATAACTGGTCGGTCGGTTATCACGTTCAAGGATATGGAAGATATCCGCGATAATCCTTCATATAAGAGGTGCCGATATGAAAGTTCGACCCGTGGGCATTTCAATCATCGCTGCGGTCCTTATTATTCTGGGCGTTTATTACCTGGTCTGGAGCATCTTGCTCCTGACATCCGGGGCGTTCCTGACAACCTACGATATGGTCTTCTTTGGTGCGATGGCCAACAACAGAATGTTAAGCGCGTTCCTGGGCATATTTACGACAGTGGTCATGATAGCCACGGGCATCGGCCTGCTGCAGATGAACCGCTGGGCCTGGTATCTGACCTTCCTGGGGGCGGTGATGATGCTCGTGCACCAGCTTTTCGGCCTGCATGGCGGCAACGTGCTGTGGGCCATCATCCAGCTGGCCATCGTCGCCGCCCTCTCCTACTATTTGTTGAGTCCAGATGTGCGCAGGGCGTTTGGTATCGGCACAATGCCGAGTTAGCCCGCTCCTCTGTGATTTCTATGTCCCTGTGAGTTGATCACGATATACTTATCATCAAATAACCGATCGAAGGAAAATCTCTCAATGAAAGTTCGCCCCACGGGAGTAACGCTAATTGGAATTTTATATCTGGTTCTGGGTGGGCTCTCGTTTTTGTGGAGCCTGCTCGTTTTTGGCGTGGGCGGCATCTCGTCGATTTTCACCACGCTGTTCACATTCAGTCCCACAGTCAGCAGCAGCTTCACATCCGGCGCGTTGGGCATGCTGGCCGGCGCCGTGCAGCTCGCTGCGGCCATCGGGCTGCTGCGCCTGCGAAGTTGGGGCTGGTACCTGGCCGTTCTCGGCGTCGGTCTCTCGGTGCTTCAGGGCTTGTTGGGCCTGTTCTCCGGCGGCATCTTTACCTTCGTCTGCACCTTCGCCGGCATCCTCATTCCGGCGGCCATCCTCATCTACCTTTTGCAGCCTGACATAAGGGACCTGTTCAACATTGGCAAGTAATGAACTCTCGGATTTGTTCAGCAATTTGCTGACGTCTCCGCCTTTCATTCGCTGGCTATTCGCCGCAGCGTCAGTCATTATCGTCACGCTGCTGGTGCGCTGGCTGCTGTATCGCTTCATCCCGCCGCTGCTGATCAATCGCAGCCCGCTTTGGGAAGATATCCTGGACAGGCACCATTTCCTGCACTTTCTCTATCTGTCTGTGCCGGGCTGGCTCGTTTCGATCATTGCCGAGCACTCTCGGGGCTGGAATAACTGGACGGCCACCCTGGTCGCCAAAAGCGCGAATATCTTCAGCATCGTTATGGTCACGGCGGCCATACTTTCGGCATTGGCCGCATACAATGAATTTTACGACCAGCGCTACGCTTTCTCGAAGGATGTGCCGATCAAGACGGTGGTCCAGGCCGTCGACGTGCTGGTCGTCGTGTTCTCCTTTCTGCTCATCGTCGCCATCATCCTCAACGTGCCGCTTCTGGCCATGGCCGGCGTCTTCGCCGTGATCGCGGGCATCGCCTATTATTTATTCAAAGTTCCCCTGCTCGGTTTCAGCGCCAGCCTGCAAATGTCCATGAACCGTATGCTGGCTATCGGGGATTGGATCGAAATGCCCAGCGCAAACGCTAACGGCTATGTGGAGGACATCAATCTCACCTCGACCAAGGTGCGCAACAGGGACAACTCGCTGGTCAACGTGCCCACCTACACGTTTATTGAAAGTCCATTCCAAAACTGGCAGACGACGCAGTCCGGCCAGAAACGGCGCGTGGAACGGCACATGTATATCGACCAGCGATCGATCGCCTTTGTAACGGCGGAGGAAAAAGCGCAAAAAACGGCCGTTATCGAAACCCTTTACAATGAACTGCAGCCGGAAGCGCGCCAAAATATCGGCATGGAGGGCGTGCGCCCCGAGGATCTACGGGCGCGCGACGCGGTGACCAACCTGGAGTTGTTCATGGCCTACGCCACGATGGTCATTGCCGGCCATCCGCAGACGCACTCCGAATCTGATGTGTACGCCCGGCAGGAGGCGCCCTCACCGCAGGGCCTGCCGGTCGGCCTCTATTTCTTCACGCGCGCCGCCGCTTTTGTGCCTTTTTACGCGGTGCAGCGCGAAATTTTCAGCCACATGCTGGCTGTTCTGCCCGACTTCGATTTACGGCCGTACCAGATCATCAGCAGCGATTGATTAACAGGCAGGGCGGGCGCCTTCCGCCCGTCTCGCCGCACCTTAACCACTCTTTTCTGTTTTCTTCACGTACATTTTATGTTAAACTGATGCCAGGTGGCATATGCTTATGTCATCCTGGCACGTCACCCTGACACGTCGCTTTGACCCATCAATATGGCGCGTCATTGGGACCGGTTATTGTGAGCCAAAGTCATCAAGGATCAGAATGGCTCGTCAGCGTGATATTCGGATTTCGGCCGGTTGGGCAAAGTGAGAGCCTTAGATCGCCCACCTTCGCCAGAAGGAGAACCGTCCGTCTGGAACAGAGAGGTAGTATCATGACAAACGACATATCCTTACCCCGTGCCGGCATCCCGGCGCTGGTTCTATTTATTTTGTTAGCCGCACTATTCGCTGTCGTGACGGCCGTTCCCGCCGCCGGGGCCTCCCCCGTCGCTTTTGACTGCTCGTTCCCCTCCGTCAACAGCAAGGACTGCGAGGCGTTAGTAGAACTATACGAAAGTACGAACGGTGATGCGTGGACGGACAACAGCAACTGGCTCAGCGGCTCGCCGTGCAGCGAGACCGATCCCTGGTTCGGCGTTACTTGCCAGGGAGGGCGCGTGGAGCACCTCATCCTCAGCGATAACAACCTTGAGGGCCCACTGCCCGCGTCCGTCTTGAATATGAATAGGGCAGTCCTGCTGCACCTGGGCATGAACAGGCTGAGTGGGGCTATTCCCGAGGTGACGATCGATGATTCGACGCTCACAGGACTCTATCTGAATCAAAACGCGTTTGAGGGAGAAATTCCGGCCAGTCTGAGCAAACTGGCCAATCTGGAGTTTCTCTATTTGAACGGCAATATCCTGACCGGTTCTGTACCGCAGGAGCTCTGCTCGTTGAAACCCGTCACAGAACTGGTTGGTTCCATAAAGCTCGATCACAATGCCCTGTTGAACGACAATATTTCCAGTGGTCTTTGCATTGACACCAGCGACACCACCTGGCGCAGCACGCAGACGGTGGCCCCGGAACCGCGTTTGAAGAACCTGGAGGTAGCCACGACGACCAACGACGGCGAGATAACGGTCATGTGGACACCTATCGATTTTGAGCAGGGCCAGGGATTCTATGAAGTCTTCATGTCCAGGGAATCCGGGGTCTACGAGGAGGACGCGACGGCAAGGACACAGAATAAGACTGAAGATCGCGTTGTGATTCCGAACATCGAAGCGAATGTCGATTATTTCTTTGTCGTGCGCACCA
>JBJYWZ010000144.1:0-7490 GCA_046259725.1 Promineifilaceae bacterium (SeqCode)
TGACGCTGTACGTACCGGCCTGGCGATCGGCTGTAACCGCGGCATTGGGAACGAGAAGCACATCTTGCTTCTGGTCGGTGATCAACTGCGCGTCGGCCGTCATGCCCACCAGGATCGGTAAATCGCCGGGTTCAAAGCGAAGGGTGACATCGTATTTGACGATGCCTTCGGCATCTCCGCTGGAACTTGGGGCAATTGAATATATCTCCCCGCTCAACGCGGCATCCGGCCATGCTTCAAAGGAAATCACCGCCGGCTGTCCAACAGACAGCGCGCCGATATCCAGCTCGTCGACCTGCAGGACAGCTTTGAACTGGCCGGAAACGAGATCGACTACATTCCCTGTCGCGCGCTCACCAACAGACACAAGCACGTCAGTAACCAGGCCGTCAAATGGGGCGACGATCACCGAATCCGCCAGCGCTTCTTCCGCGGAGAGCAGGTCAATGCGCGCCTGTTCAAGCTCCGCTTCGGCGATGGTTATTTCCTGCGGGCTTGCACCCTTGGTCAGGTCGGCAAGATCAGCCTTCGCTTTGGCCAGGCTGGATTCAGCAGCTCTGATCTGCGCTCCTGTTGGCCCGGCAAGCAAGGCGTCATAGTCCGCCTGGCTTTTGTTCAGGTTTGCCTGAGCGGCCGAGATGTCGGCCGAAGCGCTGCTGAGACTACCCTGGTTCGGACCCGCCTTCAATTCATCTACTTTGGCCTGGGCGATGGCCAGCTGTTCCTGAGCATCGATCATCGCTTCGTGCGTGAAGCTGAAAGCGAAATCCTCATTGCGTTCTTTTGCCTGGTCAAAGGCGATTTGCGCGTCGACCAGGTCCGCTTCTGCACTGGCCAGAGAGCTGGCTTTGATGGAATCGGCCGTGCTGTTGTATGCGGCCGACGCGGACTGGATGGCAGCCTGCTGCTGGCGAATGTTCGCTGCCGACTCTGCGATTTCTTCGTCGGTAGGCCCGGCGAGCAAATCATCGAGATTGGCCTGGGCGCTCTGAACAGCCGCCTGCGCGGCGACGATATCGGCCGTAGAGGCGCCAGCAAGCAGCGCCTGCAGTTCAGCCTCTCTCAGAGTCACATTCTGGCGCATACGTTCGACGTTCAGCGCCAGGTCGCGCTGGTCTAGCTGCACCAGGGTATCGCCCGCTTCCACGATCGATCCGGCGGAAACAAGAACCGCTTCCACGGTTCCAGGCTCCGCCACGGCGAGGTTGGCCGAGCGCACCGCTTCTACCTGGCCGCTGGCAGTTGCGCTGGCCGCCAGATCGCCGATGAAGGCGGCTACCGTGTCGCCGGTCTGCACATCCTCTGGACTCGGCTGTCCCGTTCGCGACTGCAGAAACAGGAATACGCCGGCAATCAAAATGGCAGCAGCCAGAACGGCCGCTATCTTGTAAAACGACCTTCTCCTGTTTTTTGTGTCATTTACAGTAAGGTTCATACTACTCTCCTGCCTGTTTCGTCAGCGGGTCTATATAAAGCAGGCCGGCGCTGTGTGGATACAGGTCTTCGCCAGTCTAGCGGATCATTGTGCAGAAGTTGTGCAGTCTGTATTGAATTTGACAGTAATTCACTGCTGTTCCCTTGGCATTCATACGAGGTGGTCTTCGGGCTGACAAATTGCCTTTTACACCTAATTCTGCTAACTTATTTCCAGCGGAGAATTGGGTCACAGTCATGATCCGCAAATATGCTGATTGTCTAACTAGCACAAAGGGCCAAACCCATGAATTACCCCACGATTTCTTACGACGAGATAAACGCCATAGTCGGCGGTTATCACGGTGATCCCTTCGCGATATTAGGTCCACACGAGCATGACGACGGCGTCGTGGTACGAGCGTTCTTACCGATCGCACAGAGCGCCACAGTACTTTCGGGGGGCAAGCGCTATGCGATGGAGAAGGTCAAAGAGGACGGTTTTTTTGAAGCCGTCATCCCCGGCCAGGCACTCCCCCTCACCTACCGTCTGGAGTCAATCAACTTCAGCGGAGAAACAGTTCTATACGAAGATCCGTACGCTTTTCCTTCCACTATGTCCGATTTCGACGCACACCTGCTGGCCGAAGGAACGCATAAGTTTATGTATGAGCGGCTGGGGGCGCACCTGGCGGAAATCGGCGGCGTCCGCGGCGTGATATTCGCTGTCTGGGCGCCAAATGCCTTACGCGTCAGTGTCGTCGGTGATTTCAACCAGTGGGACGGCCGTCGCAATCCAATGCGTTTCCACCCCAATAACGGCATCTGGGAGCTTTTTATCCCCGGTCTCGGAGAAGGCGTGCTGTACAAGTATGAAATCAAGACACGCTATGAAGGGTATATGGTGAGCAAGGCGGACCCGGTTGGATTTTTCAGCGAAATGCGGCCCAAGAATGCCTCCATCGTCTGGGACATCGATAAGCATGGCTGGCAGGATGGGACATGGATGGACGGCCGTGAAGCGCGCCAGCAAACCGACGCGCCGATCAGCATCTATGAATTGCATTTAGGGTCGTGGCGGCGCAAGAACGGCTGGGAGTGGCTCACCTACCGCGATCTCATCAGAGATCTGATCCCTTATATAAAGGACCTGGGATACACCCATATCGAACTGCTGCCGATCGCTGAACATCCTTTTGACGGTTCGTGGGGCTACCAGGTCACCGGCTTTTTTGCGCCTACAAGCCGCTTTGGCACGCCAGATGATTTTATGGCTTTTGTGGATGCCTGCCATCAAAACGACATTGGCGTGATCCTGGATTGGGTGCCCGCGCATTTCCCGAAAGATGAAGTAGGCCTGGGCTTCTTTGACGGCACGCACCTCTATGAACATGCCGATCCGCGCCAGGGCTCGCATCCGGATTGGGGAACTTATATTTTCAATTTCGGGCGAAACGAAGTGCGGCAGTTCCTGATCAGCAATGCCCTTTTCTGGCTGGACAAGTATCACATTGACGGGCTGCGTGTCGACGCGGTCGCCTCCATGCTCTATCTTGACTTTTCGCGCGAGGAAGGGCAGTGGATTCCCAACCGCTACGGTGGGCGGGAAAACATCGAGGCGATCGACTTTATTCGCAGTTTTAATACGGCCGTGCACGAAACATTTCCCAGCGCGATCACTATCGCCGAGGAATCGACAGCCTGGGGCGGCGTCAGCCACCCGGTGTCGGAAGGTGGGCTTGGCTTCAGCTATAAATGGAATATGGGCTGGATGCACGATACCTTGCAGTACATGAAGGACAATCCGATTTATCGCTCCTACCATCACGGGACGCTGACCTTTTCGCTGCTCTATGCCTTCACCGAAAATTTCATTCTCCCCTTCTCACACGATGAGGTGGTTCACTTAAAGCGCAGTATGCTCGACAAAATGCCCGGTGATCTATGGCAGAAATTCGCTAATCTTCGCCTGCTGTATGGTTACATGTGGAGCCATCCCGGAAAGAAGCTCCTCTTCATGGGCGGAGAGTTCGGGCAGTGGACCGAGTGGAGCGAGGCCAAGAGTCTCGACTGGAGCTTACTTGAGGAACAGGACAGCCATCGCGGTGTCCATGACCTGGTCCGCAGGCTGAATCACTTGTACGCTGGCGAATCCGCGCTGCACGAGATTGAATACTCGTGGGAAGGTTTTAAATGGATTGATTTGCACGACAGCCAGAACAGCATCCTCGCCTACATGAGACAGGACAGCCAGGGAGAATCGATCCAGGTTGTGTGCAACTTCACGCCAGTCGTTCGCTACGGGTATCGACTCGGCGTTCCGGAGGAGGGTCTTTACGAAGAAATTCTAAACACCGACTCGGTCGAGTTTGGCGGGTCGGGCGTGGCAAATGAAGCACGCGAGAGCCAGCCGTCTCCGTGGCACGATCAACCACATTCAATCATATTCACCCTGCCGCCGCTGGCTGCCGTCTACTGGAAAATTAAGCGGGTTTGATCTGTAATTTGGCTGCCTTATGGTTTGCAGAAAAGGTTATGGATGTGATCTGGCAAGATCGGAAAATGTCTTGACCAATCCACTTGAACAATTGTAAGGTAGCTAAAATGAGAATCAATCAGGAATGCGACCCCAAATTTGGTTTTAGGTCCGGGTCGTGCTATTATCGTCTGGCTCTCACGCCTCCGAGGTATTGAGATTCTTTTTTTATATAGTGGAGGTTTTCAAGTTGGCTAATATTCAATCTGCCAAGAAACGAATTCGACAAACGGCAACGCGCACGAAACACAATCGTGTTTACCGTTCAGCGGCGCGGACCCACGTAAAGAAGACCCGTCAGCTTATTGCGGACGGAAAACTCGACGAAGCGGAAGCAACCGCCAAGTTAGCTTGCCAGACGCTTGACAAGGCCGCGCGCCGGCGAGTCATTCATCCTCGCAACGCCGCAAGACGAAAAAGTCGTTTGATGGCCAGTTTGGCGAAGGCAAAAGCTGAAGCAGCCGCTTAGTTTGCTCGGTTGATCGAAATCTTTCAGCACCATCCAATTCGGATGGTGTTTTTTTTATTTTTCGGGAGTAGGTTGGTTAATCATGGATGAGACAATTCATTTCTTAGAACTGCCCCAAAGCAAGAATATGCGCATGATTGCCGGCTGGCGTCAATGGGCGGATGCCGGTTCCATTTCCTCGGAACTTCCGCAGTACCTGATTGAACAAATGGATGCGCGCAAGATCGGCGAACTGCGCGATGCCGGCTATTATCTCTTTCAGATCCCGGGTGCACATCACCTGTTAAGACCAATCATCAGACTGGAAGACGGCTACGCGCAATCGCTGGAGGAGAAAACAAACGAATTCTATTTCACCGGCGACAGCGAAAACGGGCTGGTCATCTTTCTTGGCGACGAGCCACACTTGGGGATCGACAAGTACGCCGCCAATTTCTTTACGGCCGTCAAGAAACTCGGTGTTGCCCAGATCAGCGGCCTGGCCGGCGTCTATGGCCCGGTTCCCTATAACCGCGATCGCCAGGTCTCCTGCATTTACAGCCTGCCGTCCATGCGAGCACGATTGGAAGATTATGCGGTCGACTTCTCAGATTATGAGGGTGGAGCCAGCATCGGATCTTATCTCGTGAGTAAGGCCGAGACGCAGCATATTCCCTATTCTGTCTTTTACGCCTTTGTGCCGGCCTATGATTTTTCGGAAGATGATCTGATGTCCCAGGGCATACGCCTGGAAAATGATTACAAGGCATGGTACGACATCATGCGCCGGCTCAATCACATGCTGGGTCTAAATTTCGATCTCAGTGACCTCGAGCAGCGCAGCCAGGAATTGATTCACCTCATCGCCGCGCGCATTGTCGAGCTGGAAGAAGAGATGCCGCAGTTAGGGATCAGCGAATATCTCATCTCTGTCGAGGAACAGTTCACAGAAAAACCTTTCTTCCTGCTTGATGACGTCTGGGAAGATGAGTTTCGAAATCTTTTCGGCGATGCGGGAGAGCCTGAATAAGCGGATCGCAGCTTTTTTAGGGCTTGTCCAGCATAAAGCCTTCACCACGGTGCGTGATTAAGAGCTTCGGATTGGATGGGTCTTCTTCTATACATTCACGCACCCAGCGTATGTGTACGTCCAGCGTGCGCGTGTCACCCACATAATCCGTATGCCAGACGTCTTTCATTAACTGGCGGCGCGTAATTACCGTAAGCGGTTTGCGCAAGAACTCCTCCAGAAGCATTGCCAACTTCGGCGTCAATCTTTCCTCGCCGCGGCCTTCTACTTCGACTGAACGCTTGCCACGATAATACGTGAGATGACCATAGCGTACGATCTCTTCCTGCGCCGGATCGGCGGGCAGCAGATCCTTCACGCGGTTGAGGAGTTTTCGCCCGGTAAATGGCTGTTCCAGGTAAATATCCGCCGTTGCCGCGGGCTCTTCTATGACGCCTTCGCTGCGACAGTAAATAATCGGCGTCTCAGCAAGAATTCCGCGCAAACGCCTGCTGATGCGCACGCCGTTCGATCGCATCGAAGAAGCATCCATGACGATGAGGTCCGGTTGGTGGTCTTGAGACCAGCTCACGGCTTCTCTGCCGGAGACAAAGGAGGCGACCGTGAATCCGGCGTTGACCAACGGATGCATGAGCGAACTTTCAGAATCCGGCTGTCCTTCAATGAGCAAAATTGTGCGACGGGAACTCTCAACTTGCATTTAGAAACCTTAAAGAAACGACTAACACACAACATTTACCATTATATGAATTATCGGGATGCAAGCAATAAGAATCTGAGTTTAAACATTTTATGGTCAGGGCGCTTTGGATCTCAAGTTGCCCCGGCCCGGAAGGGCGGTTATGATTTGCCAGAATTTTCCGAGGTACAATAATGCGCCGACTACTGCAAGTCGTTACTACATGGGAATGGCTGCTCCTCCTGATGCTGCTGCCCCTGCTCCTTTTCAGTACGGTAGCCTGGGCGCTCTGCTTTTTGCTGGTACCTTTTTTCTGGCTGATACGCAAACTCGCCACCGGCCGTTTTTTCCCCGCCTCACCCTATAACATCGCGATGCTTTTTCTGGGACTGAGCCTCTTCCTCAGCCTGTTCGCGGTATTTGACCTTCGTCTCTCAGTGCCCAAAATCGGCGGCCTTTTTTTCGGCATCGCCCTTTATTTTGCGGCTGTGGAGCACTGCCGGCAGAACAAAAATGGCGTGTGGCATGTGCTGGCTGTCGCCGTGGCGGCGGGAACGGCGATGGCGGTCTTCGCCTTGCCGTTCGCGCGCTGGCCGGCGCCGGCGCAATTCCTGAACCGGGCCGGCAGTTACCTTCCGCAAAGATTCTCCACACTTCCCGGAACCGCGGACGGCGGTATCAATCTTAATGAGCTGGCAGGCGTCCTGACCTGGATCGTGCCATTGCTGGGCGCGGTTACACTGGGATACCGGCGTCAATTGTGGCGTTCGAAGCGTATAGCAGGCAAACTGGTATTCCTCTTACTGCTGATCGCATTCATATTTACGTTTCTGGTACTCCTGGCAACCGGGTCGCGCGGCGGCATCGCCAGCGTCATGATTGCGCTGCTGCTGATGCTGGCGATCAACTTCTTTTGGGGACGCTGGCTGCTTGTGGCAGGCGTTGTGGGCGTCGTTGCGTTGTTCTTTATCTTTGGCCAGGATCAGATGCTGGCCTCACCATCAGATGCCGCAGAACAGCTGGGCTTTCAGGCACGGGTACAGATCTGGTCCCGCGGTTTGGAAGCGCTGGAAGAATTCCCGCTGACGGGACTGAGCATGAACGGCTTCAGGGTGCTGGTTCGCTCCTTTTATCCTCTGACTTTGGTCTCGCCAACGACGGACATCGGCCATGCCCACAACCACCTTCTTCAAGCCGGTCTCGATCTCGGAATACCGGGCATGATTTCTTATCTGGCGATCTGGATACTATCCGCAGGTCTTTTGTGGGACGGGCTGAGGATAGAGAGTTCAGCACCGGTAAACTATCGCCCCCTGCTCAGCGGTCTGGCAGGCTCATTAGCCGCCGCCTGGCTGTTCGGCATCGTAGATGCGGTTGCCCTGGG
>JBJYWZ010000145.1:0-5347 GCA_046259725.1 Promineifilaceae bacterium (SeqCode)
AATTACTATCTCATCCTGGGTGTGGAGACAGACGCCACCCAGGATGAGATCCAGCGCGCGTTCCGGCGCCTGGCCAAAGATCTGCACCCGGACTATTACGGCCAGGACAGCAAGCCTTTTCTGGATCTGCAGGAGGCTTACTCGACTCTGGGCGATCCTGCGCGGCGCCGTGTTTATGACCGCAGGCTGCGGCCCTTGAGGCCGCGCAGCACGGGCGGCAAGGTAACGGCCGAACCGAAACGCCCGCACAGGGCGCAGCCGGAACCACTGATCCCCGAGGACCAACCGGCTCACCTGGACGATCTCTCACTGAGCGGTTCCTTCCGGACCTTCAGCCCTTCTTTTGAGGAGCTGTTCGAGCGTCTCTGGGGCAATTACAGCCTTTCACGGCCGGAAATGGAGCCTCTCTACAGCCTGAACGTTGAAATAGTGCTCACGCCACAACAGGCACTGCGCGGAGGTCGCGTGCGCCTCTTTGTGCCCGCGCAGCTGACGTGCCCGCTTTGCCACGGCCGTGGCGGTGTGGGCTGGTTTGAATGCGCTCGCTGCGCTGGAAGCGGGCGGATCAGCGGGGAATTTCCGCTTATACTGAACTTTCCACCCGGCATCGTCAACAACCACGTGATCCAGGTGCCGCTGGACGACTTCGGCATCGAAAACTTCTATTTGAACGTCAACTTTCGCGTCGATGCCTGATTGCGCGGCTCAGCGCCAATAATCGATTCAATTCCCCCGCAAAAAGAGCTTCCTTCTTCTTTGCACCAATTTTCACAATATTGACATCCGTCTCAGCGATTGTTTATACTGTTTGCTGTTCAGTAGTTTTCTCTTGTTAAACAGCCGGTGTGGGTTCTCGTCCATGCAGGTTGGCGCTTTATACACGACAGGTTCTGTTTCAGTGTAGGCGATTAGTGCCTGGCAGGAATAGGTCCTGCCTGAGCAAAACAAGCAGCGTTCCGTTCTATCTCGTGTTGTCCGCGGCGGATAGCATATCGCTTCCAGGCTTACGACTTCCGGAGACAAGATTAGTTTCCGTTTTGACAGAAAACGATCGGCATACGCCGACCCATTCATGCCTTTTCGGTGCGGATATCTGCCGCAGTTCTCGGCATAAGCCAGATCCTTGTCCATCATGGAGGCAATCTCATGAACAGCAAAACAGTCCGATTGATCCTATTGATTCTTATCAGCTTACTGGTCGTGCAGCTCGCGCCGGCGGCGCGCGTGCGCGTCAGCCCTGCCGCAGCTCAGGAAGGTGCGGATTTGTACATGAAGGATACGCCCATGGATACGGGTATCGAGCCGAATCCGGACGGCGGACCCATGTGGGTCACCGAAGATATCTGGGTGCGCACGACGCCCGATCCGAACTACAGCCCCCTGCCGTTTGCCGAAGCCAGCCCACCCTGGACACCACTGGCGCACGAAAACCCTGAGTACCGGGATCCAGAATACAGCCTGCCAAACTACGTGTATGTGCGCGTTCGCAATAGAGGCGAGGTGGCCTCCAGCGGCAACGAGCGCCTGCGCTTATATTTTGCCAAGGCATCCACCGGGCTCTCCTGGCCAACGCAGTGGGTCGACTATGTCGTCAACAACGGCACAAAGGACGTGCTCTACGGCATGGAAGTGACCAAGCCGCGCGAGAACGCAGCCACTGCCTCCCCTGCCGAGCGGGCAGCCTACGTGCAGGCTATCCTTGACATCGGGACGGCGCCCGGTTTTGTATTTCCGGGCGGCACGACTTACTGGCGCAATCAGGACATCGTGCACCAGTTTGGCCCGGCGAACAGGCATGGTTCACCGGCCTTCCTGCCATGGCACCGCGAGTTCATCAACCGCTACGAAGTGCTGCTTCAAGAGGCCGATCCAACCGTCAAATTGCTCTATTGGGATTGGACCACGGATCCCGAAAACTCCGGCGGCTTCAACTTCTTCACACCCAGTTTCATGGGCGCGTCAGGACGCGGTACGGGTGGGACGTCGATCGGGCTTCCCTTCTCAGCACTGGGCGCGCCGGCGGTTACGCGCAATCTCAGTACGAACACAACGCCGCCTGCCGTCCCGGATGCCACCTTATTGAACAACCTCATCAATCCGACCTACCAGCTTTTCGCACCGGATATCGAGAGTTCGCCGAACCACAACTCAGCACATGGGTACGTTGGCGGCGGGGGCAATCTTAGTTACATTGGTTCCGCGGCCGAGGATCCCTTCTTCTTTCTGCTGCACGCCAATGTAGACCGGCTCTGGGCGCAGTGGCAGCGCGATCCCGCCAACGTCACCCGCCTTGCCGCGGCAACAGCCTACGACGGCAACTCCGCCAATAGCAACATCACAACCAATATGGGTCCATGGGACGGCATCGGCCTATCCGGCGGCAGTTCGCCTATCCGTCCGTGGACCGTCGGCGACGGCTACATCGTCAACAAGACGCCCAAACACCCTTCTATTGTCGCGCCGCCTATTTACGATACGGCGCCGCTGGTCATCCCGGCCCTCAATCCGGGAGAAGCGGCCGTGATCGAGATTCCCTGGTACCCGCCCAATCCCGCGGATTTCGCCTCGTTCGGCGGCGACCAGGGTCACTTTTGTCTCCTGGCGCGCATCGAGACCACTTCCAGCGCACCCTTCGGCATGACAACCCCCGAAACAAGCAATGTATCCAGCAATACGAGGAACAATAACAACATCGTCTGGAAGAACGTCACCGTGGTCGATGATTTCCCTGGGGCGCTGCGCCTGACTTCGATCCTGATTCGCAACATCTTCCGGGAACCGGTCATAACCAGACTCCGTTTTGCAAACACAGACGAGATAGGTAGTTCGTTCTTTGAATTCGGAACCATCTCTGTGGAACTACCTCCCGAATTATTCGATCGCTGGGTTGAAGGCGGCGAGGTCGGCAAAGGAGTTGAACCTGTTGGAGAATCGACACTGCAAATTTTCTCCCCTGACGCCTTCATCGGCAATATGAAGCTTGAGCCGGATCAGGTATTTTCAGTGAACGTCCGTTTCGAACTCAACCAGGACTATGAGCCGCAGCGAGGCCTAAAGACCAAGTGGGACTTGATCCAGCTTGGCACGCCCGGTGATCCTGAGGCCGTTGTCGGCGGGCAGCGATTTGAGGCTGACTTCAGCAAGCTGGTGGCGAGTCCCGGCGGCAGCGAGTGGCGCTACCTGGATAACGGCACAGAGCCTGGTGCGGAGTGGATCACGTTGGCGTTTGACGATTCCAGATGGAAGCAGGGCCCGGCCGAGTTGGGCTTCGGGGATAACCCGCAGACAACCATCAACGGCGGCCCGGCGAATAACCGGCACATTACGGCCTACTTCCGCCGGACGTTCAATGTCGTCGATCCATCTTTCTACCGCAGCCTCATTATGCGGCTGAAACGTGACGATGGGGCCGTGGTCTATGTGAACGGCAAAGAGGTCCACCGGGTGAATCTGCCCGGAGGAAACATCAGCGGAAATGTGCTGGCAACGCGCGAAGTCGCCGGGCTGGAGGAGGAAATGTTCTTCCCATTCGAGCTGGATGCCGGGCTGCTAAAGGAGGGCGCCAACGTTGTCGCCGTGGAGGTCCATCAGGATTCTCCCAGCAGCCCCGATCTGAGTTTTGATCTGGAACTGCTGGCCAATCTCGCCGAGACGCGCTTCCCACCCGATCTGGCCTTCGTTACACCCTTCGACGGCGAGTTATTCCAGGTCAAGCGTAGCATTCCCATTGAGGTCGAGGCGCTGGACAGCGACGGCAAGATCCGGGCGGTGTCCGTCTACGCCGACGGCGATCTACTGAACACCGATGCAGATGCTCCTTATCGTTTTGAGTGGCCGGGCGCTCCCCTGGGCGTTCACAGGCTGCGCGCCGAGGCAATCGATGCAGACGGCCTGCGATCTACAGTCGACGTGACGGTTACCGTTGTCAACAATACACCGCCGATCGTTGCCCTGACCGCGCCGGTCGATGGGGCGAAATTCGATAGCACGGACACGATTCGACTCGCCGTTGAGGCCAGCGATCCGGGCGGGGCTGTGCAGAATGTCAAATTCTTTAGCCACAGCGGCGGGTTGTTTACGGACCCGCCCAGGCTGCTCGCTACTGTAGAGGAGGCGCCGTACGAGTTTGATCTGCATAACCTGGCGCCGGGCCAATACATGATCAATGCCGTGGCCACCGACAACCGCGGCGCCACGAGTTCGGCCGTTACGGCATATATCGAAGTGTCAGGAGAATTCCAGGCGCGGACATATCTGCCTGTTATCGGCCATTGAGCGGCTGACGTTGCTCACCTTTTAAGACAAGGACGCGAAAAATATAGACCATGTTAGCGGCGGACGTCCGCCGCTAACATGGTCGTGGTCCTCAAAGCGCAGCAGCACAGAACCTGGCAGTGCGCTACGCTTCACCATTCATGGTAATGACGATTTTGCCGCGGGCATGCTCCTGTTCATAGGTACGGAACGCTTCGGCCGTATCGCTCAGGGGGTAAACGGCATCGATCACGGGGACGACGGCCCCGGATTCGAGCAGGTCCTTGAGGAAGAGCAAATCTTCCTGGCTCTGTTTAAGATCGACCACATAGGCATTCTGACCGCCGTTCTCTGAGTTGCCCCGGCGGCGGCGCATGGCCTCGAATAGCTGGCGCATGGTGCCTCCGGCCACGACATAGGTGCCATCAGGAGCCAGAATACGCATGTAATCGGCAAGGGGATGGTAACCGTTCACAGCGAAAATCAGGTCAAATTGCTGCCCGCTGCGGGTAATGTCTTCTTTCTTGTAATCGACAACCTGGTCCGCGCCAAGCGCGCGCACCATCTCCAGATTTCTCGTGCTGCAGACGGCCGTGACGTCCGCTCCAAGCGCTTTGGCGATTTGCACGGCGAACGTGCCCACGCCGCCCGACGCTCCCTGAATTAACACCCTGCTGCCCGACTCGATCTCGCCGAAGTTCCGCAGCCCCTGTAAGGCGGTCAGCGCGGCCAGGGGAACGGCCGCCGCTTCCTCGAAGCTGAGGTTGGCGGGCTTCGGCGCCAATACGCTTTCCGGCGCGCAGGCATACTCGGCATAAGCACCCCCATGTTCCACAGAGAGAAAGCCGTAGACTTCATCACCTGGCTGAAATTGCGAGACATTACGGCCGACTGCCTCGACCTGCCCGGCTATATCCGCGCCAAGTATCTTGCTCTTAGGCCTCAGCAGCCCCTGGCCCATGAAACGGAGGAAAAAGGGGTTAGCTCTCAACAACCGCCAGTCACGGGAGTTGATCGAGGAAGCCTTAATACGTACCAACAGTTCATTTTCATCCGGCCCCGGTTTTGTTATCTCTTTGAGCTGCAGAACATC
>JBJYWZ010000146.1:0-2796 GCA_046259725.1 Promineifilaceae bacterium (SeqCode)
CGGTACTTGATAATCAGGTTCCGCAAGCTTTCGGCAGTCCTTGCGCCGCCCCGCGGCCGGCGCGTCACACGACCCGTGGAATCGAAGAGAGTCAATTGTGTGCCCTGCGCCGGACTGATATCGGCCAGTGTAATTTCTATACGGCAGATGGCGCAGTCGAATGGTTCTTTGTCTAACATCTCGTTTACGGCCGTCGCCAACCTGATGGACCTGGACGTCGGTCGCCCCAGAGTCAGGCGCTGCTGACAGATTCGGCCGTCTTCCCTATCTAAAAGCAAGATTATTTGCCGCCCCAACAATCCAGCCCCGCGCAGGCGAAAGGCCAGCTCGGCAATGAGGTTGGCTGTGGCTGCTTTGAGCACATGCATATTGTTTACCGGTCCGTCAAAGCACATCTCGATCTTTTCTGTGCGCTCCGGAGGCCTGACATCCAGCTGCTGCGCCGCTTCCCCTCTGGCCAGACGATAATAGGACACAATTGGCGGCCCAAACTGCTCCTGCAGGGCGGGCAGAGGCAGATTTGCAAGCTGTCCCATGGTATAAATCCCTAACAGGCGCAGGCGGCGCGCGATATCACGCTCGACAGGCAGGAATTTCAAGGAACGGGAGGCCAGGAAGCGGGCGTCATCTCCTTCTTTTACCGGCAGTGTATGGTCACTGCGGCAGACGGTCGCCGCGACTTCGGCCGTAAATTTATTCGCTGCCAGACCGATGGCCGGGGAGAAGTATGTTTCCTTGCGCAGCGTACGGCCGATTTCCTGAACAAACGGCAGCGCCTCACGCTGCGGCAACCCTTCAAGATCAAGGCAGTAGCGTGCGGGCAGGGCCTGTGAGGGAATCGTCAGCGGCTTTTTCTCCTTAAAAGGATGCCACCATTCCTGCGGTTCGATCATGGGCGAAAAATCCAACAACTGGTCGATTACCTCGCCGGATACTTTGCTGTAACGCGTTTCGGCCGCGGGCAAGAAGTGCGAATGGGGCGATAGGACCTGGACCATACGCAGGGACATGCCGATGCGCACGCCCTGCTGCGCTGCTTCCTGTGAAAAAGCGTAAACCGGCCGCGCTTCCCATGGCTGCCCGCCAATAGCTAAAGGTTTTTCGGCCAACACGGTGTCATCGCGACGTTCTACCGCGGCGGCAAAATAGGGAATGGCGATACAGGCAATCATGGATCAAGACCTAATCCAGTTTCGTTAAAAGTGAAGACGATCTGCGCCTGCTTTCCGGCAGCGGACAGCTTGTTTTTAATCACTGTTACCCGCGCTTCACAGCCAAGCACATCCCGCTGGCGATAAAGCCAGCGCTCCTGGCGCAAAAGCAGACGCAGTGTGGCAAAGTGGGGCAGCGTCGCCCCCTGCGGATAATCAGGGATATCCCCATTTGAACGTCTCTGACCCGACCTGAGCATCGTTAAAAACAACAGGGTGCCATTGTCTTTGCTTAAGGGGGCCAACAAGCGCCCCATGACAGACGCGAGCTTACGCTCCAGATGTTCCTCCCCCTGGGCTTGCAGCGGCATGTCGCAGATCATGAGATCGAAACCACCGTTGTGCACCATATCTGGCAGCATATCCAGGGCCTGAGCGGCGTCGTGTGGGTGAATGAGTATGAGGTAGTCGAGCGTAAGGCCCATTTGCCGGGCAAAGGCGGGATCAAAGCATCGATCCAGATCCAGGTAGACGACCATACCCCCTTCAGACTGTGCCCGAGCGGCGATCATCAATGCCAGAGAAGTCATGCCGGACGTGGGCACGCCTATCAACTCACTGATACGACCGCGTGGGATGCCGCCGCAGCCAACGGCCGCATCTAACGCCGGGAACCCGGTGGATATAGACGGGACGGATCTCACAAATTGCTGCGGGGAACGGCCGATCGCCTGCGCACCCCATCGTTTATGGATTTCGGCAATCGTATGATCCAGTTGTTCTTTTCTATTTGCCATTATGTAAGAAAAACCTCGAAGGTCTTCAATAAATTGGATAATCCCAAAGAAAGGTTTTGACCCTCGAGGTTTATGCGCACCAAAAGAACTGATGTTCTATTTCGAGAGTAAGATTGCGGAGTGTTTCTTTCCGTAAAGGAGGCGTTAATTCTTCAACCTTGCAGTGATCAAGACCAGTCAATCATTTGGGTCCATATAGGAGCTGATCCCGATTTTGGATCCGGCAATTCTTGCAACGAATGCCATGCAGGATAGCATTACTGCCATCATGCTTCAATTGACAGATCAAGATCAGGCCATGCTGGCCGGGGAACATGGCCATGCCGCACAGATGGCCATGCGCATCTTAAGCACAATGGCCGGCGTCTATGGCGCGCCCCGTCTGCTGGATATTGAGTCGGCGCATATCGACGGCTGTCTCTACCACGGATACTCCGGCCTGGAGTTTGCGCGGCGTCTCGTGGAGGGCGGCGCGCAAGTGAGAGTGCCTACGACACTTAATGTCGGCGCGGTTGATCTGCTGCATCCTGAATATTTCCAGGGAACGGCCGAAACTGGCCGGCATGCGCGGGAGTTGATGCTGGCTTACCAGCAGATGGGCTGCCGCCCTATTTTCACCTGCGCCCCCTATCAGGCTACCCAACGCCCGGCGCAGGGCACACAAATCGCCTGGGCGGAGAGCAACGCCATTGTTTTCGCCAACTCCGTTCTGGGTGCGCGAACCAATCGTTACGGGGATTTCATCGACATCTGCGCCGCTATCACCGGCCGCGCTCCGGCCATCGGTCTGCACCTGAGTGAAAATCGCCGCGGCCGGCTGCTGTACCGGCTGGAGGGCATCCCCGAAA
>JBJYWZ010000147.1:0-4370 GCA_046259725.1 Promineifilaceae bacterium (SeqCode)
TCTTTTTTGAAGACTTTTTCTGGATACTACATGATTGCCATCAATAGGAAACCTGGAAAATTATTGCCGCGATCAGTCGTGGTTGAAATTGGTTTCTTACAGCAGTGGAATAGGGGGTAAGCATGACCAAACTGCACCAGCTCCATAGACTCGGCCAATCACCCTGGTTAAACTACATGCGGCGGGCTTTTATCGTCTCCGGCGGGCTGCGTGAATCTATCGATCAGGGTGTCCTTGGCATAACCGCAAACGCGGCCGTATTTGAAGACGCAATCCGCAGCGATACGGACTACGACAGAGATATCTACGCCCAACTCGTGGCAGGAACGCCGACGACGCGCATTCACGAAGGGCTTATGGCAGATGACGTGCAGCGGGCCGCCGACCTGCTGCACCCAATATTCGAAGAAAGCGATGGACTTGACGGCGTAGCCAGCCTGGAAATCGATCCTGCGCTGTCTGACGACACCGTGGGTACTGTGGCGACAGTTCGCCGGCTGCTAACGCTGGTCGACCGCGGCAACGCAATGGTGGAGATCCCGGCTACGGCGGCAGGATCAGAAGCAGTTCGCGCGCTTACCGTGGATGGGATCAATATCAATGCCACACACATATTCTCTATCAGCGTCTTTGAGCGCATAGCCCAGGCTTATATTACGGGACTGGAGACGTACTTCAGGACACACAGCGTCTGGCGCACGACGCCAACATCTGTTGCATCCTTCTCCCTCTCCCCCTTGGATCACGCAGTTGATGAACGGCTTGAGGTATCTGGCTACCCCGAACTGCAAGGGAAAACAGCGATCGCCTCGGCCAGGCTCCTCTATGCACGATATTGGGATTTGTTTTCCGGGCCGCGCTGGAAGGCGCTTGCCGACCGTGGTGCGCGGCCGTTACGGCCGAAGTGGACGCGTCTTCGCCCAAAGGATGATCAGCGCCCGCCAACGATGTATATCGATGCGCTCATTGGTCCCGATACCGTCATCACCTTTACGCCAGCGACTTTGGAACTGTTCCTCGAAGAGGGGCGGGTGGCGCGGACACTGGATCGCCAGAGCGAAGCAGCCGAGGACCATCTGGCACGGATTGCCGGTCTCGGTATCGATCTGGAAGTCGTGGCAGAGGAAATACAGCGGGAACATTTAAAGGCGGCCGATAGACAATACCAGGCCCTCATCGCCGGCGTGATTCAGAAGCTGCTTGCGGAAGCGTCGCAGCATTAATCATCTCCTCGCAGCGCGGGAACAATCCAGCAGCTCGCAGCGTCTTTTAGGTACGACTACAAACGTACACAGGAGTTGCTTATGTCTGGAAAGTATCGGATCTTGCTTGCCTTTTGGTTTGGCCTATTTATCGCTTCGGTTTTGATAATAGGTGCCAACCTGCAGCCGTTTGGTTTAGAAGTCGGCTCTGAACTGCCTTCGCTCCCCATTTGGCCGTCTGAGGGGTCGGAAACGGAAATCATCAAGCCCCCGATCGGCAGACCAGAAGGTGGTGGCAGCGAGATAGATGCCGCTGCCCGGTGGAGTTTGCTGCTGGCTGGTGTTTCCGCCCTCATCTCCGCCGCAGGGTTCATGACAACGACTTACTTCGCGTTGCGCAGCGATCGCCGGCAAACCGCACAAACTGAGCTGGAGGTCCAATCGTTGGCTTTGGAAATTGAACGGCAGCGGCTGGAAATCGACCGGCTGCGCCGTTTGCAGCAGAATTATCCCGCAGCCAGATAATGGCTTTTGAAAATCGTCCAGGCGTCTTTCCAGGATAATATCTTCCTCTCTGGACGCCGCGTGTTAGCTGCGTTATCATCTTCTGCCGGAACGGTCTATGGAAGAGGCAGCAACCAGCGGAGAAACGACAACGGAGGCGCGGAGCACAGTAAAGGACCATGCCTGGTTCCCAATCCTGGCCGGCGCTGCATTGGCGCTTCTCCTTCTCCTGATCTGGTCAACGGCCGTTCCAGAGAAGTTCACCTCGCTGTTTGATTCCCTTGAGAGCACCGATATCGAACAGGGGCGCATCGATACGGCGCTGCCCGCACCGCAGGGCGATCTGGCGTTCACGCAGACTTTTATTCCCCGCCACAATGGCCTGGATGAAATTGAAGTAACTTTGCTGCGCTATAACGACCCCGTGTCCGGGGAAAGCGCGCAGTTGTCGCTGCAGTTGTTCGACGAGCGCGATGAACTGGTCGCCGAAGAAATTCTTCCGACCGCTTCCATCAGTCACAACCAGGTCGTTCGCCTCTCCTTTGCACCGCAAGGCGGTTCCGAAGGACGTCAATATACGCTGCGAATGGCAGGCACCCCTGACAACCAGGTATCCGTCTGGGGCTATAGCATCGACACTTATGGGGACGGGCAGTTGGAGCAGGCAGGCGCCCAGGCTCAGGATCTGCGTTTTCTGACCCGCTATCGCCTGACCTGGGGGGATGCACTGGGCAGCGTGGGTGAGACTGTTTTCTATGAAGGCATACTTTTGCTGCTGGCGCTGTTAGTCCTTCCCCTGCCGGGCGTTTTGCTGCTGCTTGTTGAGCATGCCTATCGTGTGCGCCAAAAGCGCAGTATAGGAGACGGCCGATCGTTGGCATGGGATCCGGCGGCCTGGTGGGGTGCGGCGCTGGCATTGGGCGTTGCCGGCTGGCCCATTCTGTGGGTGCTGGTCACGCTCGTCTGGGCCCATTTAACCGGCTGGCTGCTGGCGCTTTTTGTGATCGGCGGCTGGATAGCCGCGGCGTTCTACTGGTGGACCGAACGCACGAGGCGGCTCAAAGAAGCCACTGCGCCGGGCATTGAGATCGCTTCTCCGCCCATTGCCGCCCCGTGGCGTTGGGATCATTTGCTGCTCCTGGCCATCATAGTAGTTGGCTTGGCCGTGCGCCTGGTGGCCGTGCGCGATACGCCGGTCCTGCCCTGGGTGGACGCAAGCCGGCATGCCCTGATCACGGCCATCATGGCCCAGACCGGCCAGACGATCAGCGATTACGCGCCTTACCTGCCTGTTGATCGCTTCCCCTATCACTTTGGCTTTCATACGCTTTCCAGCACGCTGCTGATGCTGAGCGGCTGGCCGCTTGAAAGGCTCCTGTTGTATTTAGGCCAGCTGTTAAACGGCCTGGTGCCGCTGACGATATTCGCTTCCGTCTGGCTGCTCATAAAGAGCCGCAACGCTGGTTATCTGGCTGCCTTTCTGGTGGCCCTGCCTTTCTTCTTTCCGGCGTATTACACAACCTGGGGACGCATGACGCAGATTACGGCCGTGCTGCTGCTGCCTGTCTTGCTGGCATTCACCTGGCAGCTGGTGCGCGGCAGCGATGCGTGGATCGACCGCTGGTGGCTGGTGGGCATATTGGTTGCCGGATTGTTCCTGATCCATTTCCGTGTTTTGGTCTACTATTTGCCTTTCCCGCTGCTCGTCCTGCTGGTAAGCCGCCTCCGGCGTACGCGCTGGCTGATCGCGGCGGCGGTTCTGGCTTTTCTTCTGAGCGCGCCCCATATCTTTGCGCTGCTTGGTGATACGGACCCTGTAGCGCGCCTGGGTAGCACCATTCCCGACTACAACAAGTTCCCCATGAACTATATTACAACGGGTTGGGAAAGAGCGTTCCTCGCGCTGGCTGCCGTGGCGCTGCTGCTGACCTTAATTGCAGCACTGCGCCGCCAGAAGTGGGTGGTTTTGCCGTTGGTGCTTGCCGGTTGGGTGGCCACTTTATTCGCGCTCCTTTCCCTGGATAGATTAGGCCTGCCTGTCCCTTCGCTTGTTAATCTGAACAGTATGTACATCATACTTTTCGTGCCCCTGGCGATCTTCCTGGCTGTCGTGATCGACCAGGTCTGGCGTTGGCTCTCAAAACGGAGCCGCCCCGTTCGCCTGGTGGGCTATGTTCTGACGGGCGCGCTGCTTGCCGCCTTGATGGTCTTTGGCGTTCGCAGGCAGGTCAACATTCTCAATCTTCAAACGCTGCTTGTGAAGTCGGAAGATATGGTCGGCCTGCGCTGGCTGGAGGAGAATGTACCTGAAGATGCCCTGGTAGCGGTCAACAGCTGGCGCTGGCTGGGAGAGACCTGGGCCGCCGCTGACGGCGGGGCCTGGATACTGCCCCTCAGCGGGCGATCGGTCACGACGCCGCCGATTGACCATATCTACAACGCCGAGCTGTTCACACAGGTAAGGGAGTTTAATCAAGAGGCATCAACCGTTTCCGATTGGTCCGACCCCGCGCAGGCGCAGTGGCTGCGCGAGCGGGGCGTCAGCCATGTCTTCGTAGGCAAACGTGGAGGCTTTTTTGATCCCGCAAAGCTGGCTGCGAACCCGCGGATGGAGTTGATTTTCGACCGTTCCGGCGTCTATATATTTGCCGTTGGCGAATAGGG
>JBJYWZ010000148.1:0-1604 GCA_046259725.1 Promineifilaceae bacterium (SeqCode)
GGCCAACAACTTCTTTACAGCGCAATCATACTCCTGGCCGTCATTTTCCTGACCTATTTCGGCTTGTCAATGGCTGGCGGTGTGGGCTTCGGTGACTCCTTGAGCGACGCGGCCGTACGCACAACCGAATATATCGGCAACCTGCTTCACGGGGATCTGGGAATGGCGACAGCTGCCAGCAGCGACGTACTTCCCCGGCCGATGGGCGAAGTAATTGTTGAACGAATGAGCCGCAGTCTGGGACTGCTCTTTATAGCGCTGGCTGTAGCCACGATCCTGGGCATATTCTTTGGTATGCGCGCGGCCCGCAGCGGTTCCAAACGCTCGTTGGGCATCATCCTGGCCACAATCCTCGGCGTTTCAGCCCCCAGTTTCTTTCTCGCTTTTCTGCTGCAGTGGGCCGTCACGGCCTATACGCGCTATTCGGGCAAAGCGCTTCTGCCCGTAGGGGGTTACGGTTGGGATGCGCACCTGATTTTACCCGTGATCGTGCTCATGGCGCGCCCCCTGGCGCAGATAACGCGCGTATCCTTTGTTACCTTGAGCGACGTCTTGAGCCAGGACTACGTACGCACGGCTCGTGCGAAAGGGCTGCGCAATTTCCAGGTACTTTGGGCGCACGTCATACGCAATGCGGCGATTCCTATCCTGACAACAGTGGGCATCTCCTTCCGCTTCGCCCTGAGCGCGCTCGTTGTTATTGAGCTGTACTTTGGATGGCAGGGAGCAGGCTTTACGCTCCTCAAAAGCATCTCACAGGGAGATGATAATCTGACCGTTACCTTCGTGCTGCTTTTGGGGTTGCTGATTGTTCTGGTCAATCTCCTCCTGGAACTCAGCTATCGCATCATCGATCCCCGCCTGTGGCAGCCGCCATCTCACGTGATTGAAGGCGGAAAGCAGGGCATCGGGGAATCACTACGTTCGCTTGGTGACGCGATTCGCGACGTTTTCGTCGACAACAGGATCAGCCGTACCATTCAACGGTGGCGAGAGCCGCAGGAACCGGGCACCGGGCACCCTTCAGGCGATTTACTGGGCGATTCCAACGATAGACTCGAAGATCCATTTGTCGGCAAACGATCCGTTTGGGTGGCCACGCGCAGGAACGCCCCCTTCACCATTGGCGGGCTGCTCATTCTTGGCCTTGTTGTAATCATGCTTTTCGGCCCGCTGATGGCCCCGCACAATCCCTATACGACTCAAGGGCTGGTCAACGTCGACGGCCAGCTTACACGCCCTCCGCTTCCGCCAAGTGAAACATACCCGTGGGGCACCGATGCGCTGGGCCGCGATATGATGAGCCTCATACTTGCCGGTGCGCAGCAGACTCTGGTATTAGTTATTGTCGTTGTGGTTGCACGTTTTATTTTGGGCGTCCTGTTGGGAGCCATTGCGGGGTGGAATAATGGCGGCCGTACTGATCGCGCTATTCTTGGCCTGGCCGAGGTGATTGCTGCCTTCCCCAATCTCTTGCTGGCCATGATCCTTATCCTGGCCCTGGGCATTCGGCAGGGGATGCCCACTTTTCTGATTGCTCTGGGCTTTTTCGGTTGGGGGGAAATCATGCAGTACGTGCGCGGCGAAGTTACCAAGCTGCGCAA
>JBJYWZ010000149.1:0-4336 GCA_046259725.1 Promineifilaceae bacterium (SeqCode)
ACGGGGTTGAAAGGCTTGGTCAGGTAATCCTCGGCGCCCATTTCAATGCAGCGCACGGCGCTGTTGATCTCGTCCAGGGAGGAGATGACGATCACAGGTACGTAGCGCAGCGTGGCGTCATCTTTCATTTTTTCCAGCACCTGGTAACCATCCATGACGGGCATCAGGATATCGAGCAGGAGGACGTCAAATGGCTTGTCGCGCATCATTTCCAGCGCTTCCTGGCCGTTTTCGGCCGTTTCCACGGTATGTCCCTGTTGTTCCAGGTTGCGCGACAGTTTCATACGGTTTACGCGGTTGTCGTCGGCGACCAGGATATGACCCGATTCGTTTTGTTCCATTTGAGATCCTTGGTTTGTCAGGAGGCCAGTATTTCAGTATTTCAGCTTATCAATTCGTCAGTAGTTCAGGTCGCTCCGATGGCCTTCAGGGCGGGTATTACTGCCTCGAATTCGGCATCAGCGCGGTCAATCAGCGGGAGCGCGCCGTCGGTACGGCCGTCTTTGCCCATCATTTCCAGCTCCTTGCACAGGGCGCTCAGCGACATGGCGCCAAATTCAGCGCTGTTCGATTTTAAACTGTGAGCCGCGAGACGCAAGCCGGGCGCATCGCCCGTTTCCGCCGCTGTACGCATGTCGGCCAACATCTGCGGCGCGTCCTCCAGGAATGTTTCGACCAGTTCAATGAGAAATTCATCGTCGCCGCCCACCGTCTCTCGTAAATTATCCAGGGCCGCGCTGTCCAGTTCGACCCCGTTGGCCGACGGAGCCCTCTCGGCCGTCGTGGCGGCGGCAGGGGATTCGCCGCTCGTTTGCCCGTTGGCCGGCGTCTGGGTTTCCTGAACGGGTTCAGGCCGGGCTATTTCTTCGACGGCCGTTTCAGAGGGCGATGCGTGCTGCTTGACCAGTTCGCCGGCGCGCGTCAATGCTTCGACCAGGGTCTTGACGCGGACAGGCTTGCTGACGTAATCGTTCATGCCGGCGGCAAGACAGCGCTCGCGATCGCCGGCCATGGCGTTGGCGGTCATGGCCACGATGTAGGGCCAGGTTCCATGCGTGCCGTCGCGGCGAATCTGGCGCGTCGCTTCCAGGCCGTCCATTTCCGGCATCTGCAGGTCCATCAAGACCACGTCATAGTCGCCCTCGGCTACCGCCTGAACAGCCTGCAGCCCGCTTTCCACAAGATCGGCTTCGTAGCCCAGACGGCCGAGCAGGCGCACGGCGAGCTTCTGATTGGTGGCGTTGTCCTCGGCCAGCAATATTGTCAGCGGCAGCCGCTCGCCGAGCTGGGAGTCAAACTCCGACGCCTGCGGCTGGCCGGATGCCGCGCGCCGCGCGTGGCCGGCGAGAACGGAAACCAGCGCGTCATGGAGCTGGCTGGGCTTAATCGGTTTGGTTAGATAGGCCGCGAAATTCAATTCGCCCGTATTCATCTCCCGACGGCCGAGCGACGACAGCATCACCAGGGGCAGCTCGCTCTCTTCGCGCACCTTGCGGATGGCGCGCGCCAGCTCGATGCCATCCAATACGGGCATGTTGAAATCCAATATGGCGATGTCGAACTGTTCGCCCTGCTGGATCCATAAGAGTGCTTCGGTCGGGAATTCCGTACCTTTGTAATTCATACCCCAGGATTCGGCCTGACTGGCCAGGATGCGGCGGCTGGTTTCGTTGTCGTCAACAAAGAGCAGCCGCTTGCCTTGCAGCTCCGGCAGTTCCTCATGCAGGACATCCTCTCCCGTCTCTGGCGTTGCCGCGGCACGGAAGGTGAAATGGAAGGTGGATCCCTCACCGGGAACGCCGCTGCTCTCGACCCACATCGTGCCGCCCATCAGTTCGCTCAGGCGTTTGCTGATCGCCAGGCCCAGGCCGGTGCCGCCGAAACGCCGCGTGGTAGAGGCATCAACCTGGCTGAAGGACTGGAAGAGGCGATCGACGCGATCTGGGGGAATACCCAGACCTGTGTCGCGCACGGAGACATGAAAAAAATAAGTCGGTTCGTCACCGGCCTGTTCTTCAAACGGCGATCCGGAGGCGGTGACAACTACCTCGCCTTTCTCGGTGAATTTGACGGAATTGCTCAACAAGTTGACGATGATCTGGCGCAAACGGACTGCGTCGCCGGTCAGGTTTTCGGGGGTACCGGGGGTAATAATATAAGCGAGATCAAGGCCCTTATCGGCCGCTTTCGGCGCAAGCAGGTCGAGCGCATTTTCCAGGCACTCGCGCAGATTGACCGGCGCCATTTCGATGTCCATTTTACCGGCTTCGATCTTGGAGAAATCAAGAATGTCGTTGATGATGGTCAGCAGGGCATCGCTGCTGTTGCGAACGGTAATCGCGTAGTCACGCTGCTCGTCATCGAGATCGGTATCCAGAAGGAGGCTGGTCATGCCGATGATGCCGTTCATAGGTGTGCGAATTTCGTGGCTCATGGTGGCCAGGAATGCGCTCTTGGCTTCGTTCGCCGCCTCGGCCGCCGCACGCGCCTCCTTGGCATCGGAGATGAGGCGAATATTGTCACCGGTCGCGGCGATAAAGGAAGCGATCTGGGTCAGCAAGCCCTCGTCGCGTTCGTTATAGGCGCCCACCTTGCTGCTGGCGGCGTTAAGCACGCCGACGACACGATCGCCAATGAGCATGGGAACGTTAATCACCGAGCGCAGCCCCTCTTCAGCCAGGATTTTGGCGTCAAGGGCATCCACGTTGCGAATATCCGGCGTGCAGATCAGGTGGCGCTCAGTCAGCGCCCTGCCGACAAGCGTGCCGTCTATGGGCACTTCCTGCCCCACGGGTAAATGGGCTTCCGCGCCGGAATGGGCGAAGACCTTCAGGTGCTCGCCGTCACCGCTGGGCAGGGCGGCGCTGACGCGGTCCGCGGAAACGATCTTGGGCGTATGCTCGGTGACAATGGCCAGGATTTCCTCATGGCTCTCGGCGTAATTCATTTCGCGTCCCATCTGGTTCAGCAGCGACAGGCGGCGAGAATATTCCCTGGAATCGGTGAAGAGGCGCGCGTTGTCCAGAGCGATGGAAGCCAGTTCGGCGAACTGGTTAACTAATTCAACTTTGGCTTCATCAAACTGAAGCTGCGAATTTCTTTCGTAAGCCAGGCCGATGGTGCCGACGACCTTGTTCCCTGAACGGAGCGGGACGGCCATCAGGCCGCGAAGCTGGCTGAGTTCATCACTTTCCACGCGATGTTCCCAGGTGCTGTAATCCTCAACTAAGATGGCCTCGCCCGCCTCCCAGACGCGACCCGATAAGCCCTGGCCTTTCTTCAAGCGGTAGCCGATGACGGAGGCGAATATACCGAGGCCGACTTTTTGTTCCAGCTCGTTGTCCTGCTCCTCAAGCAGGAAAACGAAGCCATTGGGAGTATCCAGGAGCTGGGCAGCGCGGGCGATAATGGCCTGCAGCAAATCATTGAGATCGAGACGGCTGATCAGACCCAGAGTCATTTCGTGTAGAGCGCCAAGGTATTCGCTCTGCAGACGCGCCGCCTCTTCCGCTTCTTTTTGATCGGTGATGTCGGCGACGAAGCAGCGAATGTGATCGCTGTCCGGTACGCGATGGAAGAGTTCCTGATACCATATATCACCAATCTGCAATTCACGTACAAAGGGTTCGCCCTCATCAAGCTCATCAAGCTCTTCGACGACTTCATCGAATTTTGTCAACAGCGGAGACAAAAGCCCCTCGAAGCGGCAGTCCGGAAATAATTCCTCGCCGGCGGGGTTGAGGTAGTGAATATGGCCGTCGGGACTTAGCTCGATGATCGGGCGCGGGTTCATCTCCGGGAAAGAAGCCAGCCTGGCCAGCTCTTGGTTGGCTTCGCGCAGCTTATCCGTCTGCTGCCAGCGTTCGATGGCCAGGGCCAAATGTGTGGCTACCGTGTTGCCGACCTTCAAATCTTCGGAGTCGTAGCCGTCAGGGCGCGTGGTTGCCAGAATGAGTGCGCCGAGCGTCTGGCCGTAAACGTGCAGGGGCAGGGCCATGATCGTGGACAGCGAACCGTCCCACAGCGCCGGATCGGCGGGATCAGGCAAATCGACTCCGCTGATGTCGTCCTTAAACAAGAGGCGGGACTTGCCCTCGTCGATCACAACGCCGGACAGGCCGACGCCAACTGGAATGGTATCGATGCTCGAGGGCTTAACGGTGCCTCGAACTTCTTGCAGTGTGCGCAGGCAGTATGATTCACCGTCCGGGTTGCGCAGGGCCAACGTGCAGCGCTCGAAGTTGAGCAGCCACTTCAAATTGCTGGTCAGTTTCTGCAGCAGCTGCTCCAAATTCTCGGACTGGGCCATGAGCACTGCGAATTCCGACAACATGCC
>JBJYWZ010000150.1:0-3381 GCA_046259725.1 Promineifilaceae bacterium (SeqCode)
GCTCTTCATCTGTCGCTTCACGCCATCTTTAGGCGGCGAGGCTCGCCACTGCGCCGGTCGTATACCAAGATGCGCGCGTAAGCGCAGGGATCGCTAGTCAGCCAGTCGCATTAAAGACTCATCAGGGCTGTGGACCGGACCGATATTGATCGGGGTTTTCGGCCCCAATGGCCTACCTACGCCGCGATCTGCCTCAACTGCGTCGCCGATACTAACTTTAGGAAGGGAAGGTGTTTCCAGCTCATACGATCGCGGGTCATCTGCATCCAGCGGTGCACCCAGGTCACGGGCTTGCCATGGCGCCCCCATCACTGCCCATGCGTTTGCATCCTCTGCTGAAGTCGCCTCGCCCACTTCCCACGACAATCCGTCCGAAGGTGATTGCATCGACGGCGACCAGGCCGGGACTGGCGCCAGTGTTGCGCTTGCGGGTTGTGCACGCGAAATAGATCGCGTCGCGAGCCGGTCGATGTCCGGAACAAGTCGCGAACTCTCCCCCGCAGCTTCAGCGGGTGCCCTGGAAATCTGACCATCTGCCGGACCCGCTGTGAAATTGGAAGACCGCAACGTAGACAATGTCCCGTACGACGCGATCAAACCGGCGAGGCACATAACGACGATACGCAGCGGACTCATTACCTTGCAATATCAATCCGATCAGCAAAGCAGTAGCCGTTGTGCTTCAGATCATCGCGGAAGAAGACATACGCCTGTTTGTTCGTGGCAAGAGCAAGCTGCGCGACGTCTAGCAATCGGTACGCACTCGTGGGATCGGTGAATGCGCCAGAACAGCTGAAGGTGACCCACCAACTCTGGCAATCCGGCAGCACGGTCTGTGGGTCGACCGACAGTGCCGCCATGCAACCCCCAAACATCTCGTTGCCAGTGACCATCACCCGGTTGACGGACGCAACCACATGGCCTGATTCCGCAGTTGTCTCCAAAGAGACACAAAGCAGCACAGCGAACAAGGTTGCAGCAGGGCCGGCAAGGCTTGGTTTATAGTTCATGGCATTCCTCCAGGAAGGGTAAGGGAAGCGAGGCTTCGCACACTAATGAAGGGTTGAGCGCCAACCGCTCCAGCTCGGTACACATAGCGAGCAAAAGCAAGCCGTGCCTTCGAATGGTAGTGTCGCGGGAGTGACCTGAACGCTGGTCGTAAACACCTCGTCGCTTTCCAGCGGCGTTGGCAGCAGGGTCGACCCAGCGAAAGTCACCTCCACGCTGAAGGCGGTCCAACCCTGCGGAGGTTGCTGCACGCGGCCAATGTAGGTGCCGTCGGCAGATTTTTGTAGTTTGGAACTTGTCCAAGTTGCGCCTATGGTTGGCAACCGAAAATCCCGTGCATTAGGATTGGTCGCCTGCCAGAGGCGCACCTGCTTTGGCTCCTTTGATGGTTTCACCACAATGGAACCATCGGACTGCAAAGTCCATGTGACCTGAGGGCTCTCCTTCTCATCGAGAACATCGCTGAGCCAGGATAGAGTCGGCAAAATGATGGTTTCTGGATCTTGCGCCTGCGAATGGTCGGTGTTGAAGGTGTAGCGGAGACGCTTGGGGCCTGGCAGGCCCTCGTAGTAGAACTGGGATGAATCCGGGAGGAAAAACTGGTCTCCCGCCGAATTCAAAATCAATTTTGGCATCGTGAACCTGCCGCGATAGGAATATGGGTCAATGATCTCCCGCATTGCGCGTCCCTCCGGCTTTTTTGAGCGGCAAGGCAGATACAAGTCCGCATAGTCGTGAATCGCGGGCGCGTAAAAGCCGTACGCTTCCCAATGGTGGTCAAACTGTTCGTCCATATTCAATAAGTCGATTGACGCAGGCAAGATGGCGCGGATGCGTGAACCAGCTTCCCTTTCCGCCTCAACAGCTGCTGTCAGCCAAGTCGCCCATCCTCTTTTTGAACCGCCGATTACAACGACATCATGGACCTCGCGGAGTTGGGGCCGGGCATCCGAGGTTTCCGCGAAATCTTGGACGGTGTCGATCGCCCGAACGACAGCTTTAGTCATCGCCAACTGTACGAGCCATTCCGGATCGCCAGTCACCAAGAACTTGTTCATCCCATAGGCGAGAATCTCGTCTTCTATTTTTGCCTCTGTTTCGTCGGCGAAGAGTAGCGGTTGATTGGGAATTTGGCGGATCACGGCGACCGAGGTCCCCAAGGAGCTCGCCAGCAATCCGATCAGTTCGTCTAAATCCGAGGTCGCTGACTTGCCGTTGCGTCCGCCGTCGACGAGCAGAATGAGAGTGTGTTGGTTGCCCGAGTGCCAGACCCATGGAGCAGCGATAAGTAACTCATGCTGCCAAACCGTTCGGTCGACTTCGCTTGGTTTTCGCCATTGTTGTGATGTCATGCTGACGACATGGACGCTATACCCTATGCTGTGCCTGGTCGTTTCGAGAACATAGGTGTAGGCCGGGTCGGCCTCGGCAACGTAGTCGTCGAGAGGCGTGGGGTGCACTGCCCGAGCAAACGAAAAGCTCACAGCAAGCGCCAACAGGAATTTGGAAAGAGACTTTGGTTTCATAAAATGCACACGATGACTTGCTGAGCAAGCGGGGCTAATAGCGTATGCTTATAAAGCAGCCACGCCTCCATTCAGAGCGCGATTGAAAAACAAGGTATCGAAAGCGTTTCGGTGCACTGGCGTCAGCGGTCATGGCATGTCATTGAACATCTCGCTCCGCGCAGCGGCGGCCTAGATGAAGGAACGCGCACTATTCCCGAAAACAAGAAACCATGGGCAAACGCAAACCACCACGCCACTCCCGCTGGGCAGTCGCAAATCAATGTCAGCCGTCAGTCACCGAAATGCCCGGCAGATTGTTGCCTTGGTTTGGTTTCGCCCCACCCGCGCGAGGTAGAACGCCAAAAGCTGTGACAGTCGTCTAAAGTCTAGGCGCCCCTCGGCCCGGCAGGAAGGCGCGGGGGACATCTCTTGATGCCGGTCAAAGGATGGAAAAAAATCCAGCCGGGAGAAACTTTGCCAGCCAAGGGTATGCTGGTCCCGGTGAGGGCAAGGAGAATGTTGGAAGGATGTGAAAAATACGATCAGCTTGCCCGTGCCGAGACGGACTCAAGTCCGGCCGTCGTCGAGACCCGGGGGTGAGAAGTTGGTTTTGGTCGATCGACGGTCGGCATTTTGCCCAGAGCCGACGATTAACCATATGGCCTGAGCTTTCCGGTATCAGCGTGAAGCATTCGCTGCGCCGGTTCGGTCGAAGGACCGCTCGTAGTCTCCCACGTCAGCTTTTCTGACGCCGGAGTTCGGCTGCGCCGGAGCCGCTTTCACGTCGTCTCGTCGAGCGCAGCACGGAGGATCTTCCGCTCCGGCGCCGCCAACGGCTGCCCGGTTCCCCCGCGCGCGACGATCT
>JBJYWZ010000150.1:3481-5004 GCA_046259725.1 Promineifilaceae bacterium (SeqCode)
AGCAGTCAGACTACAGCATCGTTTCTGTGAGCATTTCCGGTGATTACCGTATCACCTGACCGGTGGCAAGCCGATCTTGGCTCACCGGCTGTAACCCGCTGCGCTGGAAGCGCTGACTGCTGAAAGCTGACGGCTGACCGCTCCATTCGGGTTGAAACCCCGAGCAAACCTTCAGCTGTGCACAGCGGCAGCGCAGGCAGACCCGCCACTTCCAATGGCCCGATCGAAGACACCAGAAAGGGCGGCTGAATGGGCCCGCTTGTTGGCGTCAATGGCCATTCACGACATCGCCTTCGTGCTGGTTGATGCAACAGCGGGCGGCGCCCCGCTCGGCGCCGTGCGCAGCCGCCGAAGCCGCCGATGCACGCCCCAGGCGACCATCAGGTTGCTCAGGGATAGCACCGCCTCGCTGGCGCCGTGGAGGATGTCGGCATGGGTCAGGCTCGGCAGCCCCCAGAGGTCGACGGCGACGTGGCGGCTCGCGAGCGTCACGGCAACGAACACCAACAGAAACCAGAACCCGAGCACGCTGAGCGGCGAGAACAGACGCGGATCGCTGCGGTAGGCGAGGAGCAGCGTGATCAGGAAGCAGAGGTAGAGGGCGTTCGTCGCCGGCAACAGCGCGGCGACGCTGTCCGGGCTCGCCGATGCGTGCACGACGCCCCAGCCCAGCGTCAGGGGCACGAGCCACCAGGCGAGCCGCGCGAGGCGCAGCGAGAGCATCGCCACGGTCGCTGCGAGCAACGCCAGGCTGCCGACGAAGGTCAGGGCGCGCGCGGCCGCAAGCACCGCGTCCCAGCGATCGCCACTGGCGTGGAACAGCAGGATGCCGGTCCCGGCGAGCAGATGCGGCAGCATGCACAGCGCGAACAGGCGCAGCGGGGCGCTGTCGATCACGCGTGCATAGCGCTCGAACAGCACCATGGCGGCGAGCCACTCGCTCACCGTCAGCAGGTGGATGATCCAGGTCGGCAGGGACAGCAGCATGGCCGCGCTTGGCTCTTGTTCGGGGCGACGGACGGCACCGCAGCGCCAGCTCTGCCCGCACCATACGGCAGCCATACGGCCGGCTGCAACGGCCCCTTCAGGCGATTCCACAACAACTCAGGCCGGCTCGATGGCGAGCTGCGTGTGGCTGCGCGAGGTTCCGGAGTCGATCGACAGGATCGACGAAGCCAGGCGCGCGTCACGAGAGCAGATGGCCGTTCCGCCGGCCTCTGCTGCCGATAAGCCGTCCTGCAGCCATTGCTCAAATGCGGCGTCAGGACTCTTCACCGCAGCCCGAACACGCGGCAGACGCGAACGGCGGGGCCCGATTTAGAACCGGCATCGACCCTCCACACGCTGGTAACGCCAATGCGATCAAAAGGGTTCGTCTTGGGCGCGTGCGTTCTGGCGGGGTAGCGACCGCTACCGTCGATCACCGACCAGCGAGCACATCGAATCCTACGTCTACCAAACGCGCCATCTTCGCTTTTTCAGGGGCCGCGCCCCCGTTTGTCGAGAGTCGCCCAAGCGGGCTT
>JBJYWZ010000151.1:0-26214 GCA_046259725.1 Promineifilaceae bacterium (SeqCode)
AGAACAATCACAACCAGACAGGGGCACGGAAGAAGCCATGACCACGGCCGTTCACAATCTGGTCGAAGAAGCGGTCAATGAAGCCGGTGGATACACCATTGCGGTTGAGGAAGAAGCGGTGGAGGTTTACCGGCTGCCGCTGCAGGACACGGCGGAAGCGGCCGTGGGTACGCTTAAAAACTCGGCCGGAGCAGCCACGAAAACCTCCAGAAAAGTCGCCGGAAGCGCCATCGGCGGCGGCATGGCCATGGCTGAAGAAGCCGCCAGAATCGCCCAGGCAGCCGTGGACTACGTGCAGGACGAGCAGATCATCGAGCGGACGGCCGCTTTGTTGGACGACGCCGAAAGCGAAGGGAAACAACTCGTCAATCGCCTGAACCAACTTCTGGGGAGATTCACCGATCGCTAGACGGCGGAAAAAGTCAGGTTACCCCATCCAGGACATCGAGCAGCGCCGGATCACCGTACAGGGTCAATTCGCTGCGCATCTGGAGGATGCGCTCCTGATCATCGGCGGAAAGGTCGCCGCCGGCCAGCAGCGACAGCAGGGCATCAGCTGCTGCACGCCTCGCCGGCAGCCTGGGATGGTCCAGCCCTTGCAGGAGAAGCACTAAGGCCGGCTCCCCGATCATGCCCAGCGCCTGCAAAGCCGCCTGATCAGATAGGCGATTATCCATCAAGGCTTCTTGCAGCGGGGCGAGCGCTTTGTCGCCAAAGTGTCCCAGGCCTTCGACGGCCGTACGGCTTACGCGGTAATCCTCGTCCCATCTGCCCTCGAGCAGCGCCTCGAAGGCCGCGTCGCTGCGGCTTGCAGAAAGCGCTTGCAGCGCCGTCAGACGTACGTAGGCCGCCTCGTCAGAAGCCGCACGGACGAGGGCCTGCTCCCCTTCCACGGTTGGATGGTCGGCCAGCTGATGAACGGCTGTCAGTCGCACTCGCTCATCCACGTCTTCCGCAGCTCTTATCAATAAATCAGCGGCTCCCTGCGCGTCCAGCTGTGATAAAGCCACGAGCACGGCCTGGCGAACTTCGGCATCGATATCGCCATAGGTTTCGCGCAGCTCGGGAACGACGGAGGCGTCGCCGATTTCGCCCAACGCCTGGACGGCCTGAAGACGCAGGGCGGCATCCCGGTCACCCAGCGCCTTGCACAGCGCATCCGTGGTCAATGGAGACCTGGCGCTTGCCAGCGTATCCACGGCGGCTCGCCGGACGGCCGATTGGCCATCGACCACGACGGAAGCGACGATTTGCAGGGCATGCGGATCGTCGATCTCGCCCAGGGCGCGAACGGCCGTAGCCCGGACCACAGCCTCTGGATCACCCAGAGCCTGGGTCAACGTCTCCACGTCCCCGGAAGCGGCGGCGGCGCCAATGACCTGCAGCCGCACCTGAACATCCTCATCATGCAGCGCACGCACCAACCATGCCCGCGCCTCCCTGTTCTGCACGCGGCCCAGAAGGCGCACCACGGCCAGGCGCACGGCCGGTTCGGCATCGGTAAGGCCGCCGGCCAGTTCGTTAACGGCATCTTCCAGCGCCAGTGCCTGCAGCGCCTGATCGGCCGCCCACTGTACCTCTTCTCGTTCATCCTTCAGGGCGCTCAGCAGCGGCGGCACTACCTCGCGCGTGCCGATTTTTCCCAGCGCCTCCACGGCAGCGCGCCGCAAATCCGAAGGGCCGGAGCGCAGAGCGCTCACCAGATGGGGAATGGCAATCGGGTCGCCAGTCTGCCCCAGAGTCCAGGCGGCGCGTGCGTGCTGCCGGGCCTGTTGCGGATCATTCAGCAGCGCCAGGAGCGGCGGGATCGAGGTGCGACCCAAATTGGCGCACGCCGACCACTGCCTGCTGATGATGTAGTAAAATGCGGCGTCGCGCGATCGATCCGGCTGCCAGCCCAGAAGCTGCAGGGAAGCGGCGGCCGCTTCTTGGTTGGCCGCCGGCGGCGTCGATAATGCTGTCAGCAAAAAGGAGATCGCCTTCTTGTTGCCCAGTCGGCCAAGGGCCGTGATCGCCGCCAGCCGCACCGCGGCATCGATATCGTGCAGGGCCGTGATCAGCGGCAGGAACGCCTGTTGAGCCCTGATCTGGCCCAGCGCCGCCGCCGAGATTCGGCGAACCTCGGGATCGTCGTCGGCTTGCAAACTTTCGATGAGCGGCTCCGAAGCCTGGCGGGCACGTAGTTCGCCCAGGGCGCGCGCCGCCTCGCAGCGCACCGTGCTGTCTCCTCCATAGCCCAGCGCCTTGAGCAGGCCGGCCACGTCACCGGACTGCTTGAGACCGGCCACGTCTGGTGGGCCAAATAGACGGTAGCGTATCGACATAAGAGCCATTCCAATGGCGCATAGATACCACCGCACGGCCGTCAGGTCAAGAAATCGTGTGCAGCGCTTCTACTTCTGCCCCATTCTCCATCGAGCGCACGGCCGGATTAAGCAGGAACAGCAGCGTTTTGGCGATCATCAAGGAGCCAGAGACGACAAACAGGTAATAGGAAAAGATTAACTTGACGGGAGCGGGAACACGGCCGTATCATCCCGCCCATGAAACGTTACTGGTGGCTCTTCGGCCTGATCCTCCTGGCGCTCATAGCAGCCTTCGTCTTCTGGCCGCGCAAGAAAATAGCGCAGCATGCCTGGTTTGAACAATTCGACAGCTATCCACTGGTCATCTCCCATGCCGACGACACGGGACAGGGGCTCTGGCCGGGCAATACGCTGACGTTTCTGGAAGGCGTGGCCGGCCTCGGCGTTGACGCGCTGGAGATGGACGCGCATATGACGGCCGACGGGCATGTTGTTCTGATGCACGATGATACGGTCGATCGCACAACGAATGGCAGCGGGCTGGTCAGCGACATGACTCTTGAGGAATTCCAGGCGCTGGAAGTTGGCGGCAACTGGTCGCCGGACGAGGGCGCAACGACGCCTTATCAGGGCCAGGGGCTGCATCCACCTTCAGTCGAGGAAGTCTTCCAGCGTTTTCCCGACTATCCCATGATTATCGAGATCAAACAGGAGTCTCCCTCGATGGCCGTGCCTTTCTGCGAACTGATCCGCCGCTATGGCATGAGTGAGAAGGTATTGGTTCCTTCATTTTCCGACCAGTCGATTTCAGAGTTCCGCGCCGCCTGTCCGGAAGTAGCCACCGCAGCCGGCAGCGATGAGGTGCGAAATTTCGTCATTGCCAGCTTTATCAGGGCGACCAATATACTGAAACCCGCTTACCAGGCATTTCAAGTGCCGGAAGAAAGCGGCGGCATCCCGGTCGTGATACCTTCTTTTGTCGGCGCCGCCCACGACCACAACCTGCAGGTGCACATTTGGACGATCAACGCAGAAGAGGATATGCGCCGTTTTCTGGATATGGGCGTTGATGGCATCATGACCGACCGGCCCGATTTACTATTGGACATCCTCGGCCGATCTTGAGAGGAAGAAAACAAGGTATGATGGGCTCCGGCCCTGAGCCGCGATAGAGGCAATTGTGAATCGACCAGATAGCGAGATCACAGCACAAGACGAGGTGCGGCGGCAGTTTGGCGAGAATGCTGCGGCCTACAAATATGCTAAAGTAGAAAGCGTGGATCGCCTCATCGAACTGGTCTCACCGCAGGCGGATTGGCAAATACTGGATGTGGCCACTGGCGCCGGACAAACGGCTGTCGCATTCGCCCCGTTTGTGAAACGCGTGACCGCCACTGATATCACGCCGCAGATGCTGGAGCAGGCGGAAAAGCTGCGTGAGCAGCGCAGCCTGGAAAATGTTGTGCTGGAAACGGCCGATGCCATGGATCTGCCCTACCCGGACAATTCTTTCAACCTGGTGACGTGCCGCATCGCGCCGCACCATTTTCCTGATATCGCGCGCTTTGTCGCCGAATCAGCGCGCGTTCTCCTTCCCGCTGGCCTGCTGGCTGTGGTTGACAACATCGTGCCGCCAGGACCGGTCGGCGACTACGTCAATGGCTTTGAAAAACTGCGCGACCCCAGCCATAGGCGCTGTTTGAGCCTGGAAAAGTGGCTGGAAACTTTTGCCGCTGCGGGTCTGGATGTCGAACAGCAGGAAACGCTGGCCAAGCGGCGTGATTTCGACGTTTGGGCGCAGCGTCACGATGCCCATACACAGGCCTATCTGCGCGCGCTGCTCACCGAGGCGGGACCCGGACCCTCGACTTTCTTACAGCCTGAGGAAGAAGACGGCAGCCTCAGTTTCAGGCTGCTGGAAGGGATCATCGTCGGCCGCAAAGCGACATAGGCTCTGTCACTATCTATTGTCCGCGGCGGCAGCGCAGAATAAAATCATTAGCGGGGAGACAAAACGGAAATCAGGAGAGGATCGATGGGACTGGCTGAAGAGGGACAGGGAGCAAAGCAAATCCTGGCTCAGCTCGCCGCATTCAAAGCGGATGATGTCGCCTGGCGTAATGGTCGCGTTTTCGCCTTCGTATTTAATGCCGGCCAGGACGCCGAAGCGCTGGTCAAGCAGGCGCAGGCCATGTACCTGTCGGAAAACGCCCTCGATCCCACCAGCTTCCCCAGCACGCTGCGCCTGGAGCGCGAAATCGTGCGCCTGACCGCTGGCCTGATGCAGGGCGACAGCCAGGTTGTGGGAAACGTCACTTCCGGGGGCACAGAAAGCATCATGCTGGCCGTCAAGACGGCGCGCGACTGGGCGCGCGCACAGCGACCGCAGATCAAAGAACCGGAAATGATTCTCTGCCACACGGCGCACGCCGCTTTTCATAAGGCAGCCCATTACCTCGGCCTGAAGCCTGTTATCGTTCCCTTTGAACCAGATACCTATAAGGCGGACGTGGGCGCCATGCGCGAGGCCATCAACGAGAACACGATTTTGCTGGTGGCGTCGGCGCCGAATTACTCGCACGGCATTGTCGATCCCGTTCCCCGGATAGCGGCGCTTGCCGCGAATAACAATTTGCTCTGCCACGTCGATGCCTGTATTGGCGGCATCCAGCTGGCTTTCATGCGCCGGCTCGGCTATGACGTCCCGCCCTTTGATTTCGCCGTTCCAGGCGTCACGTCGCTGTCTGTCGATCCGCATAAGTATGGCTATTCGGCCAAAGGATCGTCGGTTATCCTGTACAGGGACAAGGCGCTGCGCCGCTACCAGATTTACGCCAATCTCTCCACAACGGCATACGCGATCGTCAATCCCACTATACAGAGCACTAAATCCGGCGGCCCTCTGGCTGCGACCTGGGCGATCATGCACTACTTCGGGCAGGAAGGCTACCGCAAGATAGCCGGCGAAGTTATCGAGGCGGCGCGGAAGATGATGGACGGCATCAGGGCGATGCCCGACCTGCGCATCGAAGGCAGCCCGGATATGAGCCTCTTCGCCTTCAGCTCGGACACGCTTAATGTGTACCAGCTCGCCGAAGTGATGCGACAAAAAGGATGGTATTTGCAGCCGCAGTTTTCAAAAGCGGGCGGACGGCCGAATCTTCATCTCACCGTCAGTCACAGTAATGTACCCTTTGTCGACGAATTCCTGGCCGATCTGGCTGCGGCCGTTGCCGAAACAAAAAGACTGGAGCATCTCGATCCGCAGACCGTCAGAGAGCAGGTAAGCGCTCTGCTGCAAGGGCTGACGACCGCAGAAGCCGCCCAGGCGCTGTACCAGCTTGCGGGAATGGAAGATGGCGAACTTCCTGAAGACATGGCTTTTGTCAACACGGTTTTGGATGCGCTCCCGCCGCCCATCGCAGAATATATGCTGCGCGAGTTTTTTAATGACCTGTATGTTTGAATAGTTTGAGAATGGAAGAGAAAATCGGCACCTGTGTTGTAGCGGGACATATCTGTCTGGACATCATCCCCGATCTCGGCGGGCAGCGCGACTTCCTGGAGGCGATCCAGCCCGGGCACCTGCTGCCCATCGGCGCGCCGACAATAGCCACGGGCGGATCGGTTTCCAATACCGGGCAGGCGCTGCACAGGCTGGGCATTCCAACCCGCCTGATGGGTAAAGTTGGCGACGACTCGTTCGGCCGGGAGGTGTTGGCCCGGCTGGCAGCGGTCGATAAAACCCTGGTAACGGAAATGCGCTCTCTGCCAGACGAGCATACTTCCTATACGATCATCATCAGCCCCAGCGACGCCGACCGTGTTTTTCTGCACAGCACAGGCGCCAATGATACCTTCGGGCCGGAAGACATCGATTATGGTGCGCTGGCGGACGCTGACTTATTGCACTTTGGCTATCCTACGGCCATGGCGCGCATGGTCGCGAACGACGGCCAGGAGCTGGCGGAATTGATGAAGCGGGCCAAGGATACGGGTGTGACGACCTCGCTGGATACGTCGATGTTTGACCGCCACGGCGTGGTCGGCCGTACGGATTGGGAGCGTTTTCTCGCCGGCGCCATGCCTTATGTGGACATCTTCATGCCCAGCCTGGACGAACTGCTGCTGATGCTTATTCCTGAAAAAGTCGCCTCAGAGCCGGATCCCGTCCTCTGCCGCGAACTCTCTGCCAAGCTGATCGACCTAGGCGCAGGCGTCGTTGTGCTTAAACAGGGAGAGAAAGGGCAGTATTTGCGCACCTTGCCGCCGCATAGCGGGCGTGACCTGGGGCGAGCCTTCAAAGGAGCGGACGAGGCCTGGTACAGCCGTGAACTGTGGGCTCCCGCATTTGAGGTACACATGGTCGGCACCACCGGCGCTGGAGACTGCTCGGTGGGGGGTTTTCTGGCCGCGCTGCTGCGCGGCCTGGGACCCGAAGAAGCGCTGCAGATGTCGGCGGCCGCCGGCGCCTGCAACGTGGAAGCAGCCGACGCCACGAGTGGTGTTCGTTCCTGGGAAGATACGAAGGCGCGCATCGCCGCCGGATGGCGGCAGCACGCGCTCACGCTGCCCGGCTGGAATTACGACAAAAAAACGCTTCTCTGGGTTGGTCCGCTGGACGGCCGATAACCCTGGTCAGAACGGCCGATTAGCGGCGGGCGGACCGTTGCGAAGCGTGGAACATGCCGGCAAAAATGCCGGTGAAATCTATTTTAATTGATTCGTTTAAGCAGGAGATCAGACAATGGCCGGTAGTTATCGTTTTTCTTTTGGACCCTGGAACATACACGAAGGGGCGGATCCCTTTGGCCCGCCCGTACGGCCAGGTGTACCCTGGGCCGACAAACTGGCGCTTTACAAGAAGATGGGCTTTGACGGCGTGCAGTTCCACGATGATGATGCCGTACCCGATTTGAACAACCTGAACGCCGCACAGGTCGCCGCGGCGGCTGAAGAGATGCGCCGCGTTCTGGACGGTGAGGGACTGTCCGCCGAATTTGTGGCGCCGCGCCTGTGGGAAGATCCGCGCACCATTGACGGCGCCTATACGTCCAATAATCCTGGCGAGCGCCAATACGCCATTGAGCGCAGCCTGCGCGCGGTTGACATCGCCAAAATCCTGGGCTGCGACAAATATGTGCTCTGGCTGGCGCGTGAGGGAACTTACATTCGCGAATCCAAGGATGCGAGAGTAGCCGTCGAACGGCTGGTTGGGGCCATTAACCGGATCCTGGCACACGATCCCGATATTCATGTCCTGGTGGAGCCCAAACCGAACGAGCCGATGGACCATGCATACATCCCGACGGCGGGGCACGCCGCCGGCCTGGCCTATATGACGGATGATCCCGATCGCGTGGGCATCCTCATCGAGTCGGCGCACGCCATTCTGGCCGGCCTGGACCCCTCTGATGAAATGGCCTACGCGATGGCCCACGGCAAACTCTGGAGCGTCCATCTCAACGACCAGAATGGGCTGAAGTTTGACGAGGACAAAGCGTTCGGCGCGGTTGATTTGCGGCGCGCCTTTATGCAGGTATGGACGCTTGATCGCAACGGCTACGGTCGCGACGGCGAATATGTCGGGCTTGACGTGAAAGCGATGCGCACCCAGCCGGCCGAGCTGGCCGCCCAGCACCTGGCGAACAGCCGCGAGATTTTCCTGGCCCTGCTTGACGTGGTGCGCGGGCTGGATACGGACAGGCTGGATGCCCTGGTCGCAGCGCGGGATTATGAGACGCTGGAAATGAACATCATCCGCGCGCTGATGGGCCGCGGCTGAAATAATCCACGTCACACCTGGTGAGACACAGCGATCATGTCAGCCTGATTCGAAAAGGGGTGCCTTCTTATGGCGGAATATGGGCTGATCTCGGTTCCGGAGAAGGCGCCTTTACACTGGCGCTGGCCGAGCTCCTCGGACCCGGCGGCGTGATCTACTCGGTAGACAAAAACGGCCGTGCGCTCGAGCAGCAGCGGGCGGCGTTTGCGCGTCGCTTCCCGGCAGCGGAAGTCCATTATCACAAAGCCGACTTCCGCCAACACCTATCCTTCCTGCCCCGTCTGGACGGCCTGCTTATGGCCAACTCGCTCCACTTCATCGAGAGGAAAGAGCAGCTTCTGAAACAGTTAATGGGTTACCTGGGCGAGAACGGCCGTTTTCTTCTCGTCGAGTACAGCAGCGATCACGGCAACCGTTGGGTTCCTTATCCGCTCGCTTACTCAAGCTGGCAGTCGCTTGCCGGGCGGGTTGGCTTCAGCCGGACTGTGCTGCTGGATACCTATCCGGGACGTTTCCTGGGAGGATTTTATGCCGCATTGAGCAGTTGAATTAGTTGCCCTGCTCTCCACCGCTTTGTTATAATTGTACCCATACAACTGGTACAATTATGGCGCCCTCGGAAGCACATCTCTTTGAACAAATAGCGGAGTCCCTGCGCATCAGAATCGCACGGGGCGAGCTTCAAGCAGGCGATCGCCTGCCCAGTATTCGCGAGATGGCTGATTTATGGCAGTGCACGCCGGGAACGGTCAGCCGGGCCTACGCGATACTGGCCGATGACAATCTAGTCACCAGCCGCCGCGGTGGGGGGACCGTCGTCAGCGAGAATGCGCTTCTCGAAGACCATGGTGCGCTGGGCACAGCCCGTCTGACGAATCAACTGGAAAACGCCATCCTGAACCTGGTCGGCCAGGGATACAGCGAGAATGAAATCGATTCCGCCTTCACCGTGGCGCTTGCGCGCTGGCGGAGCTGGCAGGAAAAAGCCCAAAAAGGGCACGCGCTGCGCGTGGACAACCAGCTGAGTTTTGTGGGCAGTCATGATCTGGCCGTTGAATACCTGGCGGACAGGTTGGCTGGCGGGGGCGATTACCGCCTGAAGACTTCTTACCGGGGCAGCCTGGGTGGATTAATGGCCCTGGCGCGTGGCGAAGCGGACATCGCCGGCAGCCACCTGTGGGATGAAGAAAGCGATCAATATAACGTGCCCTTTGTACAGCGCGTACTTCCCGGAGAACGGGTGGCGCTGGTGACATTGGCTGGACGTTCATTCGGCCTGATGCTGCCCGGTGGAAATCCACAAGAAATCGAAAGTTTAGCGGACCTGACAATGGAGGGCGTGCGCTGGGTTAATCGCCAGCCCGGCAGCGGTACCCGTGTCTGGCTTGACGCGCAGTTGAAGCAACTCGGCGTGGACACGGCCGTTATTGATGGTTATGAAGACGTGAGAACGACGCACAGTGAAGTCGCGGAGGCAATCAAGAACGGTCAGGCGACTGCCGGGCTGGGGATAGAAGCCGCCGCTGCGGCGCACGGCCTCGATTTCATCCCGCTGGCTGAAGAACAATACCAGCTGGTCATTCCCGAGAGAATCATGAAGACAGCCGCGTGCCAGAACCTGCTTGAATTGATTCGTTCACAGGAATTTAAGACCACTATCGTCAATTTCGGCGGTTACGAAACGGCCGAAACAGGAAAATCCTTTTGGATAGGATAGGAGAAACGATTGATGTATAAAACCATAACACTTTTGGTTGCCCTGCTTCTACTGTTGGCGGCCTGTGGTTCGGCGGCGGCGCCGGCCCCGTCAGACAGCCAGCCAGACGAGAGCGAGACGACTGAAGAAACGGCGGGCGAAAGCGCAGAGCAGCCCACGACCGCCAGCGAAGCGGCAGAGGAAGCGGCGAGCGGCGGCGGCAGCCTGACGCTGGCCACGACGACGAGCACCTATGATTCCGGTTTGCTGGACGCCATCTTACCCGTTTTCGAGGAAGAGACGGGCATCACGGTTGAAGTGGTTGCCGTTGGCACCGGGCAGGCCCTGGCCCTTGGCGAACAAGGAGATGCCGACGTACTGCTCGTGCACGCGCGGGCACGCGAAGACGAATTTATGGCAGCCGGGCACGGCACCCGGCGCGAAGACGTAATGTACAATGACTTTGTGATCGTCGGCCCGCCGGATGATCCGGCAGGCATCGCCGGCATGGATAATGCGGCGGAGGCCATGGCGCAGATCGCCGGGTCCGGCGCCACGTTTGTCTCGCGCGGCGATGACTCCGGCACCCATACCAAGGAGAAAAGCATCTGGGAAGCAGCCGGTATCGAACCATCCGGCGACTGGTACCAGTCAATCGGGCAGGGCATGGGCGCGACGCTCACCTTCGCTGACGAGGAGCAGGCTTACACATTAAGCGATCGCGCTACTTACCTGGCGCGCACCTTGGAAGACGACGGCTTTGAGCTCGTGATCGTGGTCGAAGGCGATCCCATTCTCTTCAATCCTTACGGCGTTATGACCGTCAATCCGGATAAAAGCGATCAGATCAATGCCGAAGGCGCAAACGAGTTTATAGACTGGCTCATTTCCGTACCCACACAGCAGCTAATCAGCGAATTCGGAACCGGCACATTCGGCTCCCCGCTGTTCACCCCCGATTCGGAGGCCTGGAACGCAGCGCAGTAACCGCTCGCAGCTTCGAATCAATCAGCCTCGCCATCTGTTTTCCGAAAGTGAGCGCCGGGCACTCGCCAAAGCCCGGCGCTCACTTTCCTTAACGAACTAACACCCATACCACGTTACAATCCATATGGCCGCTAGATCTCGTCTATAAATAGATTGACCGATCAATCTATTCTTGTTATGCTTGATTATCGACCTACCGTGATGGCGAACCATGACAGACGAAACAGGCAGCCTCCAGAGACGAAACGATCCTGCGGATAAGCAGGCCCGCATCCTGGCCAGCGCGCGCGAACTATTCATCGCCAGAGGCTTTGAGGGTACGTCGATGAGCGCCGTCGCCAGACACAGCGGCGTGACCCAGAGCATGATCCACCATTACTTCGGCTCTAAACAAGGATTGTGGGACGCCGTCAAGAATGAGGCGTTCGCCTCCTATCTGGAGCAGCAGAAGGCGCTTTTCAATCAGGAGGAGAGTGACGTGGAAGCGCTCATCGCCGGCGCGCTGGGCGGCCGATTTTCATTTTTCAGAGACAACCCGGACATGGTGCGTTTGCTCTCCTGGATCCAGCTTTCAGAGGATCCGCTGGGTATGGAAACAGGCCCGGAGATCGGCAGCCAGGTGATCGAACGCATCCGGCGTTTGCAGGAAAAAGGCGCGGCGCGTGATGATGTCGCCGCCGAGTACATTTTCGCTATGGCGCTTGCTTTAACCACCTATTGGTATCAGAACCGTCAGCTTATTAAAACGTTCGCGGGTATACGCGAAGAAGATATTGAGACGGCCGGTAACGAGTATATTGAAGCGGTCATCAGGGTTTTTTCTGACAGCATCGTTGGCAGTATTAAGTGAAAGTAATCGGCAACTAGAAATTGAGCACATTCAAAGCTGGCTCTGGTAGCGCCGCCATCCTGGCGGCATCCCTGCTGCAATTACGAATGTGTGAAGTTTTTTTCATCAAACTACTAGCAGTGTTCCGTATTCAGTGAACAGGATACGGAGGAGGTGAAAGGTGAGTGAGATCAGCGGGGGTGAACTGCTGCTGCGCAGCCTGCACGCGGAGAATGTGCGCCATATCACGGCCATCACAGATGGCACTTATATGATTTTCCTGGAAGCGCTGGAACGGCTGGGAGAGGAGTTTGATATGCACCTGGTCGTGCCGCGCCACGAGGCCGCCGGGGCGCATATGGCCGACGCCTATTCGCGAGTGACCGGTGAACCGGCCGTGGTCATGGCCTGCGCCGGGCCCGGCGCGGCCAACTTGCTCTCCGGCATCATCTGCGCCCAGGCGGAAAACAGCCCGGTGGTGGCGATCACGACGATGCGCCGCAGCGACGTCAGCGACGATTACCGGCACATGGGCGGCACGCAGTCACCCGATCACAAATCCCTCTTCGCTCCGGCCACGAAGTGGAACGGCCGTATCAATCACTGGCGTCATATCCCCGACATGGTGCGCCACGCCTTTCGGGTTGCCGACTCCGGCATGCCTGGCCCGGTGCATCTGGCCATCCCCGAGGATGTGCTCCTGCAAAAAGGCGATCCCGCCGAAGCGCCCATCTGGCCGCGCGAACGGACACGCGCGGCGGCTAAGGGCATGGCCGATCCGCAGGCCGTCGAGAAGGCGGCGGCGATGCTGGCTGATGCCGGCATGGTCAATATCCACGCGGGCAGCGGCGCCGCCCGGGCAAGCGCAGGAGATGAAATCCTGGCCCTGGCGGAAATACTGCAGGCACCGGTCACCAACAATGTCAGCGCGCGCGGCATAATCCGCGAGGATCATGACCTCTATTACGCGCCTGTATGCCCGGCGGCCTTCATGGCCCACGCCCAGGCGGACGTGATCCTGGCCGTCGGTTCGCGGCTCGGTGAACTGGCGATGTGGGGACGGCCGCCTTTGTGGGGCGATCCGGCGGAACAGCCGACAATCCAGATCGACCGCGATCCGGCCAATATCGCCCTTAACAGGCCGGTAGATGTCGCCCTGATTGGCGATGCTAAAGTGGTTATGAGCCAGCTCCTGGAAGCGGTAAAGAAGCTGACAGGACCAAAGGAGCGCGATCCGCGGCTGGACGTGCTGGAGGAGTTCCGCACGAGCTGGCGGGACGACCTGGACAAACAGGCGGCAAATCTGCAGCGAGAGCCAATGCTGAACGGCCAGATCGTCGTCGCTACCAACGGCATTTTTGGCGACGATGCCATTCTATGCCTGGATGGTGGGAACACAGTCCTGACGGCGCAGCACTACATCACACCGAAACAGGCGGGGACAGTTCTTTACACGGCCAACTTCGGCCATCTGGGCACAGGGCTGCCCTACGCCATCGGCGCCAAACTGGCCGCGCCGGAGCGTCCCGTTTACTGCATTACGGGCGACAGCGCGCTGGGCTTCAATATGCAGGAACTGGAGACGGCCGCGCGCCTGAAGCTGCCCATCACCGTGATTGTCGCCGTGGACGGAGCTTATGGCATGGAGAAGTCGGCACAGCAGCGGGTCTTTAACCGTGAGGCGCCGTGGTTCCACCATGATCACGCCCCGGTACGGTACGATTTGTTGGCGGAAGCAATGGGCTGCCACGGTGAATTTGTGACAAAAGCGGCCGATCTCCCGCAGGCGATTGGCCGCGGCGAAGCGTCGGGCAAACCAACCGTGATCCATGCCGTCGTCGATGCGGAAGCCAATGTCGATCCGCCGGGCATGTATTTGTGGACAATGGCCCGTTCGGGGAAGATGTAAACGGTTCGTTGATGCGCACGATGTATGTTGACGTCTCGATACCGCGAATTGCGCTGACGCGTGTTTTGGGCAGGATTTCGCGAGGGGCCCATTTTGCCCCAACGTCGCCGCTGAGACTGGCCAACCTTCCCGACCCGCCTCTGCCGGATGATAGCTGGGTTCGCGTGCGTAACAGCATGTGCGGTATCTGCGGCAGCGACCTGCACCAGATTTTTGTCGATACAGCTTTGGACGTGGCGCCGGTGGCCCTGCCCGCTCATAGACGCATTTACCTGGGGCATGAGATGGTCGGTGAAATCGTGGAGAAGGGATCGGCCGTTACCGGTATGAGCGCCGGCGATCGAGTCGTGCGCTGGGGGCGCATGGATGATTGTCTGTCCCGCGGAGAAGAGAGACTTTGTCCCCCGTGCAGCCGCGGCCACCGTGTGCTATGCGAGCTGGCCAGCGAACCGCGCGAGCATTATCCCGTGGGCGGCGGGTTCGGCGACAGCTTCATCTCCCCCGCGGCGGCGCTGGTGCCGGTGCTGCCTGACCTGGCTGATGAGCAGGCAATATTTACGGAGCCGGCGGCCGTGGCCGTTCATGCGGCCAATCGCTGCCCGCCGCAGCCCGCAGACAGAGTGCTGGTGGTCGGCGTGGGCACCATCGGCTTTTTGCTCCTCCAGGTGTTAAGACTTTTGCAGCCGGACTGCGAGATAACGGCCGTTGCCCAGTTTGCCTGGCAGGCGGAGACGGCCAGGCGTTTCGGAGCGGATCATGTTTTTATGTCCGGGGAGGACAACTATGCGAATTCGGCGCAGAAAACTGGGGCGCGGCTCTATCAAGGCCGGCGGGCGAATCGCATGCTCATCGGCGGCTTCGATATCGTCTTTGACGTGGTCGGTATCCCGCAGACAATCAACGACGCCCTGCGCTGGACGCGCGCCAACGGGACGGTCGTCATCGTCGGCGTTCACCTGCACCGCATGCAGCTTGATCTTACGCCCGTCTGGCATCAGGAGGTCAATTTAATCGGCGCTGTCGGGCATGACATCGTCGACTGGCAGGGAAAGGCGATCTCAACGTTCGATCTGGCACAGCAGTGGATGGCCGAAGGAAAGATTGAGAGTGACGCGCTGCTCACACATACGTTTGCCCTGGACGATTATCGCCGCGCAATCGACACGGCGCTGGACAAGGCGACATCACGATCGGTGAAGGTCGCTTTCGATTACAGATGAAATAGCGCAGTAAAAAACCTTGGGTCGTTCGTGAGGCTAAATTATCCTATTATTGGACTTTATAACCATAACGCCAGATAATGGTTTTGTACGGATGGACCAGCCCTACTTACAAGGTGTAAAGTGGGGCTGAACAGCAGCATTTTAGGAGGAAAGCGGCATGGCGGCTTCGACGGCAGCGATTGGTAAGAGCGGGGTAACGCGGCGCGAGCGTATTGCCTGGTATCTCTACGACTTTGGCAATTCCGCCTATGCGGCCGTAGTTCTCCTGGCCGTTTATTCAGCCTACTTCCAGGGCCAGGTGGTCGGCGGCGCGGAAGGCACGCGCCTCTGGGGGATCGCCATCTTCATCGCCATGGTCATTGTCGCCATCACCGCTCCATTTCTCGGCGCTATCGCCGATTATTCGGGGGCGAAGAAGCCGCTGCTGCTGTTCTATACAGTGATTGCCGTGGTCTTTACGGCGGCCCTCTTCTTTGCCAGGCCGGGCCGCGTCTTTCTGGGCATGGGCTTGTTCATCCTGGCCGAAATCGGCTACCGCAGCGCCCAGGTGTTTTATAACGGCTTTCTACCGGAAATCGCCGATCAGAAAGATATGGGACGCATTTCGGGCAATGGGTGGGCTATCGGCACGGCCGGCGGCGTGGTGTGCCTGCTGTTGATATTGCCGCTGATCGTGATCGTTGACAGCGACTTCGTGGTGCGCCTGTCCCTTGTCATTACGGCCGTTTTCTTCGCCATCTCCGCCTTGCCTATCTTCCTTTGGCTGCCCGAACGCGCCGAAAAACGGCAGCTTCCGCCGGGAGAAAATTACTTCAGCCTGGCGGTTAAACAGTTAACAAATACTATCAAAACCGCGGGCAGCTTCCGGGAATTCGTCAAGTTCATGATCGCCTTCGTGGTCTATAACGATGGCGTGATAATGGCCCTTGACTTCGCGGCCATTATCGGCGCCGTGTTGTTCGGCATCGACCAGCAGGGGTTGATCATTTTCGTCATCATCGTGCAGCTCACAAACGTGGCCGGCGCCTATCTATTCGGCCGTTGGGTCGACCGCATCGGCGGTAAACGATCACTCATCATCTCCATCCTGATGATGATCGCCGTTGTCCTCGGTCTCTATTTCAGCAGCAGTGCGCTGCACTTCTTCATCATCGGCGCGGTTGCCGGATTCGCCATGGCCGGCACGCAGTCAGTGAGCAGGACGATGGTCGGCATGTTCAGCCCACCGGGAAAGAGCGCGGAGTTCTACGGCTTTTTCGCCCTTACCGGACGGACGTCATCATTCATCGGCCCGCTCGTCTTCGGTTTCGTCGCCGCACGTGCGGCGCAGTATTATCTGGCTCAAGGCCAGGGGAGCGAACTGGCTGATCAGTCCGGGCATCGTATCGCCATTTTGTCTATTGCCGTTTTCTTTATCCTGGGCCTTCTGCTGCTGAGCTTCGTGAATGAGGACAAGGCGCGAGCGGCGGCGCAGCAGGGTGAACATGGTGGTGCCCCGGAGCCGGCCAGGCAAGAAGCGTAATTTTCAGCGATGTGCCCCGGCACCAGAGGCCTTGAATCAAGGAAGGGAGTTTTATGTCCGAGTTAAAGGGGAAAGTAGCATTGATTACCGGCGCGGGGCGCAGGAACGGCATTGGCGTGGCTGTCGCGCGCCGCCTGGCCGAAGGGGGCGCAGACATCGTGATCAGCGATATTTGCGCCGCGCCGAGCGACCTGCCGCATGGCGGCAACGCGGCCTGGGAAGAGCTGCAAGAAAATGCTGCGGAGTTAGCCGGTCTGGGTGTCAGGGCAATGCCGCTGCGGGCTGATGTCACCTCCGGCGAAGACGTAGCCAGTATGATCGCCGCGACCAGGAAGCAGTTCGGCCGTCTTGACATCCTTGTCAACAATGCCGGCGCCATCATCGGCCCTGCGCCCGTTCGCTATATGGCCGAGGAGGCATGGCGCCGCATGCTGGAAATCAATGCCACCGGCATATTCCTTTGCTGCCACCATGCCCTGCCATTGATGATCGAAGCGGACCAAGGCGGCCGTATCATCAACATGAGTTCCATCGCCGCCGTCCGGCCGCGCATATTTATGTCCGCCTACGCCGCCAGCAAAGCGGCCGTCATCGCCATGACGAAATCGCTGGCGCAGGAAGTCGGTGAATTCGGCATTACGGCCAACGCGGTCCTGCCCGGGGACATCAACACAGGCATGAAGCAGTGGGGTATGCAGATGGAATCGTTGGTCACGGGAACGACGTATGATGATGTTGTAGGAGACCTGGAAAGCCGCATCCCGATTGGACGCATTGGCAGCCCCCAGGATGTCGCCGATCTGGTTTACTTCCTGGCATCCGACGAAGCAAAATTCATCACCGGTCAGGCGATAAACCTGACGGGCGGGCGTGAATTGACCTAGGGCAGGCAAAGTCCATCAGCAGGACATCTGCAAGATAGAAAGAAAAAGAGCCCGGCGCGCCATGCGCCAGGCTCAATTTACTTTTTTTGAAATCCTGTATGCTTAGTAGGTGATGACGCGAGGCAGGTCTTTTGCCTGCGCTACCCAATCGGCTACTTCTTCCTCGCTGGGCAGCGATTCGACAATATGCTCCTCCTCGTTCACTTCCACGAGCTTTTTATGCAGGTTCGCCGGATTGCGCTGGGCGAGTTCGACAACCGTATCCACACCTGCCGTTTCCAGCAGATCTGAGTACTTGACACCAATGCCGTCAATTCGCTTTAGATCGAGATCATTGATCCATTTCAGGACAACTGATTCATCAATGCCGGTTTCCTTGGCGATTTCGGCGCGTCCGGGACGGGCCGCGCCGGCCTCCAGGAGCTGGTTGGCTCTGGTGATGCCCATCTGGCGCAGCCGCTCAGCATCTTCGATATCCAGGCTGCGCACGGCGGCGACGAGACCGGAAAGGGCTGCTACCTGCCGTTCAGTCAAACCGGGGAATTTCGCGGCGATCTGCGTGGACAAATCGGCATCCGGCTCCAGCTCGATGCCGAACAGACGGACGGCATCTCCGGCCTCTTCATCTGCTTCATCAACGACATCGCTTGCCGCATCGGCAACGGCAGCGGCGGCAGCAGCCGTTGCGTCAACGGCATCAGCGGCGGTATCAGCTACCGCGTCAGCGGCATCATCAGCCGCATCGCCGGCGTCGTCAACGGCATCGCTGGCAGCGGCGGCTACCGCAGCAGCAGCGGCGGCCGTGGCATCAACAGCATCATCGGCCGTATCGGCAACCGCTTCAGCAGCATCATCAACCGCATCACCGACAGACTGCACAGCCTCACCGCTTTCATCCTTCATGGCTGCGGCCGCGGCACCAGTGGCGCCAACTGCTGCGGCACTTGCGGCGCGCGTGCGGTCTACGGCCACGTCAGGCATACTGCGCGCGCGCATCTGGGCCGCTTCAGCCGCTTCTTCCAGGTCCTTCTTCGCGCCGCGAATACGGAAGGCATTGAAGATGGCCAGGATACCGCCGAAAATCGCCAGAATTCCGGCAGCCCAGGGCAGCGCCCACATGAATTGGCGCTGATTACTGAGAATGATGAAACCGAGAATAATACTGACAATACCCAGGATTCCGGTGCCCCAGCCGGCCCCTTTGAAGGCCTGGATGAGGTTGACGATACCGATGAAGATACCGAACAAACCCAGGATAAGGACGACGGCGGCGGTGAATGCAATTGTGCCGCCAAAGGGAGTCGTAACCAGAAAATAGCCGGCAATGATACCGACAATTCCAGCGAAAATTTTCCATCCCCACATCGACCGGTCAAAGAATATCTTGATGATATTGAAGATACCGGAGATGAGCCAGTAAAGCCCGATGACCCAGACGAGCGACGTCCAGGTAGCTATCGGCCGTGTCAACAAGAAGATTCCGATGAGTATTAACAGGATGCCTTCGATCAGAACCAGCCACCAGGGAACCAGTTTGACTTTAGGCGGATTTATCGCTTGAGACATGCTCATATCCTCCTTGAATTGCTTGAGTAAACCATTCAAAAGTATAACGCATTGCAAATGTTAATGCTACATTAGACAGGGTTCATATACCGGTTATCCAGCACGCGACCATTGTGGCGGATTCTCCGCCAAGAGGCCGAGAATTTCCTGGATGACCGGAATCAGGCGGCTGATGCGGCGCGAGCTTGACCAGGTAAGATCATCGTACGGATGATGGGCCAGGGCCAGGCGGTTGGTTGACGTAAAGGCGACGCTGGGTACGCCGCGCCAGGCAAATGTCGAATGATTGCTCTCCGGCCAGGGATCAGCCCACTCAATGTCTTTATGTTCAGCGGCCAGCCTGGATATAGCTCCCGTAAATTCATCCCCTGCGTTGATGGCCGTGATGCTGTCCGGGGCCAACAGTTGGCCGACTCCATCAGTGTTAATGCAGGCTAATACGTCACTGAGATCATCCCCGCCGTTGCGCCGCAGATATTCGTCATCGCCGATGGGCAGGTACTCTTCATTGCTGAAGGAGACCAGTTCCAGGCCAAAGGGATAATCGCGTGGACTGAGAGACTCGGCCAGGGCAAGCAGCACGGCAACACCGCTGGCGTTGTCACAGGCGCCAGGAGTACCGTATTTTGTGTCATGGTGAGCGCAAAGGACGACACGATTATCCTGTTCTTGGGAACGGCCGATAATGTTCGCTGTACTGCCCTGTTCGCTGCTGGATTTTATTTGCAGTTCCACTACCGGCCCACGCGCCAGAAGGAGTTCTCGCCCAATCTCGGCTGAGACAGTAGCAGAAGGGATGTGAAATTCCCAATCTTCGATCAATCGTTCTACGCCGCCGCCGATTTTTTGTACGGTAATGAGAGCCGCCGGCTGCTTATCTTCCAGAAGCTGAATGATCCTGTCCTCACGTTCGCTTTTTAGAAACCAGGACTTAGGCGAGAGCGGGGATGTGAGGAGCGCGCCATAAATGAGGGCGATCCGGCCCGCCAGCTCGGCTGATTCCAGTTCGGCAAGCGTCGAAACTGCAACAGTTTCCGCCCGCACGGCACACGGTGGCGAATAGGCGTTGCTGTAAGCGGCAAACAAGCGGCCGTTAATCATTAATTCCGTGCCCAGATCGACCCAGGCCGGGCATTGGAAAGCCTGTCGTTCCGTCGTCCAACCAGGGCCGGCAAAAATACTTTCAACATAATCTTCAGCCTGTTGGCAACCAGGCGAGCCGCCCGGCCGTTCGCCAATGTGGTTAACCAATATTTCCATATGCTGCGCAATCTGGCGTTCTATTTGTGTTGTCATTTCAAAAACTCCTCATGTATCGGTACAGGGAAACGGGGTCACCAGGCTCGCAGTAAAGATATCTCAGATATCAATGGGTATTTGCGCAGTGGTGCTGATGCTGCCCACGAATAACGCATCCAGGGCAATTAAAAGCAGTGCCGCGATGACAAAGGACAGCAGTGGAATGAGCACGGCCGGCCAACGCGGAATGAGAAGAGCCTCCTGGATTGCCAGCCAGCTGGCTACAAGAACAATCAAAATGCCTGTAATGAGCAGCAGGGGTCCTACATAGTTGAGCGGCGCAAACCAGGCTACAAAACCACCCACGCCGGCAAAGGCAATCGCATTGAAGGCGCGCGTGAAACTTCTCTGTCGTTGATAGGATCGTCCGGCAAGTGTCGCCAGCAGCAAACATATGACCAGGCCAAAAAGCAGAACGATGATGCCCGACAGCAGCATCGGGGAAGCCTGCCGCTGCCAGGTAGGAGAAAAGAGCGGCACCACCAGAGAGCCCAGGGCAAGGAGGGTGGAAATGAACAACGCCTGCCCGGTCGCATAAGGATCCACAGCAACTTCCGCGAAGAGGGATCGATCTAGCCGCAGCGAACGCGCCGCGCGTCTGGTCATGCCGTGAATGTCTGAGATGCCCGACCAGATGACGGGCCAGGACCAGGGGTCTTTCGCATCTTCCGGGGCAGCGGGTGACGGATCGATGGGCATCATTTCGCGACGGCCGTTCAGCAAAGGGAAAAGGTCTAGTGTTGTGGTTGCCGGCGGCACCGTCATGTCAGCCGGATGGAAGAGGAAAGCATCCGTTTGCTGGCCCCCGATTCCGCCATGGCTGCCAATCAATTCCTCAAACGCGGCGACATGGCCGAGATCGTCAATGTTACTGATAATGATCAGGTCGCCCGCGTTTGGAAATTCGGCCACCCGGCGAATCTGCTGCGCGCGAAGCTCCTCACGGCCATAATGTGACAGGGGATCCAGGTCCCCGGTAATGGATCCATCTGCCAGATTGCGCGCTCCCGATTTGCCGATAACCCAGGGCAGCCCCGTTTCCGTGTACGTGACAACCAGGCCGATGTCAGGATGGGCCACCAGGTTTTCAAGCAGCCCGGGATATAACTGCTCCAGTTCGACGGCCGTTACTTTGCCTTCGATTTGCGGGAAATAGACATTGGCCAGATTCCCGCCGACGAGGACCAGCATATCGGTATCGCTCGGCACGTCAGTGTCGACAGGTTTAACGCGTTTCCCCAGCGTCTTGCCAGCGCGGCCGATGACATCGGCCCGTCTGCGACCCTTGCCGCCCTGGCCGTAGAGCGTTTCCATCTCCGTCAAGACGGCCGAAACATGATGGCGGATGCTTTCCCCATCCGAAATTTCGGTGACGAAGCTCCTACCCCTTGCAATACTATCCAGGAATTCTCCCAGCGTGTAACCGGCTCGCTGCCGGAAGGTCGCCCCATACGACTGTCCATGATCCGAAAGAATAAAGATATCATAAGGACGAGGAGCCTTGCGATCGATGACGTCGAGGATACGCGCCAGGGAGCGATCAAACCCTTTCAGGCTGTTGAAAGCATCTGGAGAGTCCGGTCCGGCGTGGTGGGCAATTTCGTCATAGCCCATGAAAGTCATATAGATAGCCGGGCTGCCGCGCATAACATCCAGAATCACGGCATTTGTGCCAACATCACGAATGAAGATGTTCAGCGCGGCCCGCAAGAACGGGTAGAAGCGATTGAGCCTGCTGACGCGCGGCCGTACGTCTCGCAAGCTCTGGCGGGTCGCCTGATAAAACTCGAGGATCAGGTCCCATATGGTTAACACGACGGCGCGAGTCAGCAGGTAGGGGTTGAGAAAGACCAGCGTCAGGTCGTAGCCGGAATGGGGCGCGTTAGGCCCGGAATTATCGCGCAGCGTGCTGATGGTCATCAAGGATCGCGCCGCCTCACCCGAAAGCAGGTTATTGACGCTCGTTCCGTTGCGCAGAAGACCGCGCCCGTTGAAGAAACGCTGGTTAATTTCGGCGGCGTCCTGCATGTTATTGGAGACTATGAGCCGCGCCTCCTCTTTGATGTACCAGCGAAAGGCCGGTATGTCATAGTTATCACCATACATGATGCCCGCCTGGCAGGAGGAGCTTTGTGAGGGAAACCCGCTGTCAACGCGCGAAAGGCGGTGCGAGCCGCGTTCATATAGGCCGCGCATGGCCGGCATCAGGCCTGTTACCAGAGCACGCTGCATACGCTGGTAGCTCAGGCCGTCTATCTCCAGGATGACCAGCCCGCGAGATTGGGTCTGGTCACCAGGCTCCAGATTACGGCGGCTTAACCAGCTGACAACGCCGTCAAAATAGGCGTAGTCCTGGTCGATGCTGATTAAACCGGTGATGAAGGTATTGGCAGCCGCCAGGGCCACAGAACCGAGAACGGCCGAAAGAAAACCATCCACGTCGAAACCGGGCAGGAAATAGGCGGAGAGAAGAAGAATGCCTGAGTTGACAAAAAGGGTAAAGAGCCCGACTGTGTAGAGATTGATGGAAAGACCGGCCAGAACAATGAGCGGTCTGATCAGGCCGTTTAACAGACCCAGAACAACGGCCACGGCGATCGCCGTCAGAAGCTGCTGAGACGTTGTCCCGATTAATATGATGCCGGGGAGCAGCCAGGCCGCGACGAATACGGCGGCGGCTTCAAACAATGTGACGGCTGCGATGCGCAGCAAAACACGCAGAAGGTCACGCATGAGGATTATTATTCAAGATAGGACGGGCGATGCAAGCAGAGAGACGTGAATTCTTATGGGCCTACACAGAATCACAGATCGCGGCCGTCTGGCCGGCGAAATCGGCGGCGCTGATTTGTATTTGATTTCTACCTGCCGATGGCCGAATAGCCGTCAGCCCGGGGTGTAAGCGTCCCTTCCCTGTTCAGTCCAGAGGTTCAAATCTCGCCTGGAAGAAGCGCAAATACTCAGGCTCATAGACCATTTTCAGACCCTTTGTCCGCCCGCGCTGCTCGAAAACAGCCTGAACCGACTCGGCAACGACATCCATGTGCGCCTGTGTATAAACGCGCCTGGGGATGGTCAGGCGCATTAATTCCAGCGCCGGATAGCGATGGTCGCCGGTTTCAGGATCGCGGCCGGCGCTCACGACGCCGCGCTCCATGCCGCGGACGCCGGAATCAAGGTAAAGCTGAGCCGCGAGCGTCTGGGCGGGAAACTGCTTCTGCGGGATATGGGGATAGAAGCGCTTCGCGTCCAGAAAAATAGCATGGCCGCCAACGGGCTCGACGATGGGAATTCCCCAGGCTGTCAGAAGGTCGCCCAGATATCGAACCTGCTCGACACGGCTGCGCACGTGATCGTCGGCCACGCCTTCGCAAATGCCGATGGCCAATGCTTCCATGTCTCGCCCGGACATACCGCCATAAGTATGTAGACCTTCGTAGACCACGACCAGATTGCGGGCGCGATCAAAAATAGTTTCATCATTGACGGCCAGCCAGCCGCCGATATTGACCAGATTATCTTTCTTGGCGCTCATCCACGCGCCGTCAGTGTATCCGCAAAACTCAAACAAGATTTCGGCGATTGATTTCTCAGCATAGCCTTCTTCACGCTCCTGGATGAAGAAGCAGTTTTCAACCATGCGCGTCGCGTCAAGATAGATGGATATGTCATACCGGTCGCACAGCGCGCGCAGCGCGCGTACGTTAGCCATACTCACCGGCTGCCCGCCGGCCATGTTGACTGTTCCAGCCAGGCTGATATAAGCGATTTGTTCTTTGCCTACCTCGTCGATCAGGCGCTGCAGTTTCAGTAAATCGACGTTGCCCTTGAAGGGATGCCGGCTCTGGGGATCGTGCGCTTCATCAACAATGACATCAATAAAGATGCCTCCGGCCAGTTCCTGATGCAGCCGCGTCGTGGTGAAGTACATATTGCCTGGCACGTATTGTCCCGGCTTGATGGCCGCCTTGCTGATCAGATGCTCCGCGCCGCGTCCCTGGTGCGTCGGCACGATGTGACGGTAGCCGTAAACGGATCGTATGGCATCCTCAAGGTGGTAGAAATTACGGCTGCCGGCGTAAGCTTCATCCCCCAGCATGATGCCCGCCCACTGCCTGTCGCTCATGGCGCTGGTACCGCTGTCGGTCAGAAGATCGATGTAGACGTCGTCGGAGCGCAGGAGGAATGTATTGTAGCCGGCCTCGCGGAGCGCCTGCTCGCGCGCGGACTGGCCAATCATGTGGATCGGCTCGACCATTTTGATCTTCCAGGGTTCGGCCCAGGATCGCCGGCCATACTGCTGGCCCATGGTTTGTGGTTTGGCATTGGACATGGATAACTCCTCGTTAAGTGGGAATAAACCTGTAAGCTAAACGCCTTCAATCGGCAGCTCGGTGGAGCATTTGATTTCGTCCAGTACGAGGCTGGTGTGAATACGCGCCACGCCCGGGAGGCGCGTCAGGCGGTGCTCGACGAACTGCTGCAAGTCACGCCGGTTGCGCACAACGATTTTCAACAGATAGTCAAATTCGCCGGTGACATGATAGCATTCCAACACGCGCCGCATCTGGATCACGCTGGACCGGAACTGGTTCAGCTCGTCTGTGCCGTGCATGCGCAGGCTGATACTGACATAACAGGTCATGTCAAAGCCGACTTTTTCCTGATCGAGCAGCGCTGTGAAGCGGCGGATGTAGCCCCTGGCCTGCAGGCGTTTCAGGCGCGCGTGCGTGGCCGGCGGCGACAGATCAATTTGGGCGGCGAGATCGACATTACTGATACGGCCGTCCTCCTGCAGGAGCTTCAAAATCGCGATATCGACTGCATCTAAATCTTCAATCGTGGCATTATCCATGGCCACCACCTCGATATTTATATAATTCTGCGTATTGGTTACATTGCAGAATATAGTAATCTATATAAATTAAACAGTCAAATATAATTTTGAGATTGGCGGATTGCGCTTTACAGAATGAGTACAGGTTTCTGCCAGGCAAGCCTTGCAGAAATCCCTGTTAAGATAAGGAGAGGTTTTGCACGATCTCGGCGATGCGATCGTGATGTGTGAAGGGCTGCATGGCCTCCTTGAGGGCGCGTTGGCGCCGTTCGTCGCCTTCAGCCTCAGCCACATCACACACGAGCTGCAGCAGCTCGGGCTGATGACTGGACAAAGCTGTTATGACCACGAAACGATAAACATCCAGATCATCCGGATCAGACAGATATGATTCAATGTAATGGAGCTGCTGAGGACCGGACTCGTGATTGATCAGCATCTCAAATAGGCCCAATTGTTCGACTTCATTGGCGCGTCTATTGAGGTACGTAACCAGACCTGGCAAGAGCGACGTGGGCAGCGAGGTCAGGTTGCGCAGGCATTCCGATGACACCTCGGCCGAAATGGACTCGTCCGGCTGCATGACGTACTCGAAGAGAGCCGCCAGTTCTCCACGGCTCGAAAGTACCCTGACGGCCGTTACCGCCGGCTCTCCAGACATTTGGGCGGTGTGTTGATCAACGAGCAGCCGTACCGCGTGAAAGTCTGTCGTTTCGTCTTCCAATTCATTCAGAGCAAGCAGGGCCGCGGCGCGCAGTGCGCCGGCTTCTTCTTTAAAGCCGGGAGGCAAATATTCGTAAGTCTCCACCGCCCGCAGCAGCAGCGGCAGATCTTCCAGCCTGGCCACCGGTCGCAGTGCATTGAGGACTGCGCTGCGCACATGGGCGCCGGCGTCGCGCCTGACCCCGTTTGCGGCCAGATAGTCATAAATACGGATCAACGGATCGTGCGCATCCTCTGATGGATTTTCCGCCAGGACGATCATCGCCGCGAGAAGAACATCGTGCCTCTCGCCTGGCTGGATGAGCTCGACGGCCGACGCGGCCTGTTGTTCCGGGTCGGCGGAGAGGCTCTGCAAATATTTCAGCGTATTCATTTTGTGGCCGGTCTTCTTCTTCATCGACAGGTAGAAAGAAAAAATCCCGGCTGCCCCAAATAGGCAAGCCAGGATTCAAGTTCAAATTGGGGTTCGGATTTAACCGCTCATCCGTTGATTCTTTCGAATACGGCGAATGGCCTTCTTACGCTCGATGCGCTTCAGCTCACTCTTGGAGACGAACCAGCGCTTGCGTCGAACGTCAGATAATACTTTGCTTTTCATCACCTCTTTCTTGAAGCGACGCAGTAATTGTTCTGGCGATTCACCGGGTC
>JBJYWZ010000152.1:0-2168 GCA_046259725.1 Promineifilaceae bacterium (SeqCode)
TGGGCCGCCGACGCCGATCCCGCCGTACGCCGCCTGGCCAGCGAAGGCAGCCGCCCGCGCCTGCCCTGGGGCATGGCCCTGCCCGCCTTCAAGCGCGACCCCTCCCCCGTGCTGCCCATCCTGGAGCGGCTCAAGGACGATCCGTCCGAGGACGTGCGCCGCAGCGTGGCCAACAATCTCAACGATATCGCCAAGGACAACCCGGATATCGTCCTGGACCTCGCCGGACGCTGGATCGGCTCCTCAGAGGAAGTCGATCGCCTGGTCAAACACGCCTGCCGCACGCTGCTGAAAGCGGGCGACGTCCGCGCCATGCGCCTGTTTGGTTTCGCCGACCCGGCGGCCGTGCGCGTCAGCGATCTGGCCGTCAGGCCAGCCGATCCGCGCATAGGCGATGATATCCAGTTCAGCTATACGCTGGAAGTGCAGGGCGCCGACCCGCTGCTCCTGCGCCTGGAATACATCATGACCTTTGCCCGCGCCAGGGGCAAGCAGTCGAGCAAGGTCTTTCACCATCGCGAGGGTGAATTTCAGCCCGGCAGCCATACCATCCGCAAGAAGCACAGCTTCCGCGATCTGTCAACGCGCAAACATTACCCGGGCGAACACAGGATTGAGATCGTCATCAACGGGGTGATCAAAGACAGGATTTCGCTGCAGCTGGGGCCTGCCGCAAAATAATTGCCCGGTGGTTGGCAGGAGCTCAACCATTAGATAAAGAGATTCAGACCGGCGGAATTGTAGCGCGATTTGCTCAAATCGCGGCTCGATTTAACCGATCGAGCCTACAACTACAAGTACTCGGTAATGCCCATATTTGTATATTGCCTGACAAAGCTCATTCAGCGTCTTTCGTTCTATCCTGGTCTTCATCAATTTCCAGCCGGGCGGCGATCATTTCTTCCAGAGAAATAACGCGCTCCAGCAGATGTTCGATCTGCTGCTGGTTTTCTCTGGCCAGCGCGATCTGTTCATCACGCTGTTTGGTGGCCTGTTTGCCGGTGAAGGTCGAAGCCAGGTAGCTGGTCGTGGTCGTAAACAGCGCCACGCCGATTAGCAGCATAAAAATGCCGATGATACGGCCCCAATCAGTCACGGGAACTTCATCGCCATAGCCGACGGTGGAAACTGTCACAAGAGACCACCAGATAGCGTCAAAGCCCGTTGTGATCGTCGCGCCCGGGGCGCCGGCTTCCACCAGGACAATGGCGATGCTGCCTACAGTGAGGATGATCAGGCCAATGAAGATAGTGACGAAGAGGACACTCTCCGCCAGGCGATCGCGCGCCCGATCCGCAATCTCTTGCGGCGTCGCCTCCAGAATCTTCCGCGTGTCCCTGACGACGGTTACGCTGCGGATAATACGCAGGGCGGGAATACCGGGGATGCTGGTCAGGAGATCGAACCAGCCTGCACGCTGCATATACTGCCTTCTATCCGTGGCAGCGCGCGTGCGCAGGAGAAAATCGACGAAGAAGACGAGCGCATAAAATACATCCAGCGCGAACAAGACCTGCTTGATCGCCTGGTCGCCGACGATGTAATAGGCCACGGCGACGCTGAAGGACAGGACGGCCACAGCCGAAATAAAGATCAGATAGGTCACGCGCGCCGTATCTTTTTCACTATCGCCGGTCAGGAACAATCCTTGTTTATCCATCTCCCTTTCTCCACTTCAGCGGCTGCGCCCATGTTGGCGCGCCCGGTCGTTCGCGCGGCCGCACAGCCGCCCATTATCAATGCTGCCAGGCAGCCATCAACAGCCTTGCCGCGCCGATCGCACGTTCGATCTCCTCTCTGCTGACATCCAGGTGGGTTACCGCGCGCAGACGGCTGCCCAGGCGCGTAAGGAGCACGCCTCGCTCTCGCATACCGGCTTCGAATCCAGCCGCGTCGATGCCCGCGCCGTCCGCCATCTCAAAGAACAGGATATTTGTATCCACACGATCGGGCACGACAATGCCTGGAATCTGCCGCAGGCCCGCCGCCAGGAGCTGCATGTTGTCGTGATCCGCCTGCAGGCGCTCGATATGATGGTCCAGGGCGTAGATGCAGCCGGCGGCGGCGATGCCCGCCTGGCGCATCGCGCCGCCGAAGGCGTGCTTATAGCGCCGCGCCGCCTCGATGAAGTCAGACGAGCCGGCCAGCACGGCGCCCATCGGCGCGCC
>JBJYWZ010000153.1:0-3885 GCA_046259725.1 Promineifilaceae bacterium (SeqCode)
TAGCCCTGATCGCCGGGGCCAAATTCGGTCACGCCGTTTTCGAGCTTCTGGAAACGGCCGTGCATCGGCAGCGTTTCTGCGGATACAAACGTGTCGTAGTACAGGCCCTGGCCGCTCACATAAACAGTGCCCAGCGCCCCGTCACCACGATTGGCGGCTGCCGGGAGAACCACCACCACGGCCAGCGCCAGGATTACCAGGATCATGACAAATATGCGTTTCATTTTAAATCTCCTATGTTGCTAAGTTGGAATTCAGTCAAGAAAGTGAAGCGTTTCTGTTCGAATAATGATCTCCTTTTCTCGGGAGTGAAACCGTACCTGGCTGAAGGATACCGCCAGGTTATTACCAGGAGATTACAGAGGGTTTACAGTTGCCTTAACGCGCTTCCCGGGGGACCTGCAAAGGGAGCCAAAAAGAAAGCCCGGCTTTGCGGCCGGGCTTTCCCAAAACATATTTTTACGCCATGATGCGTCGAAGGTTATCCTGGAGGCAGTGGTCGACCTGGTGGAGTAATGCCCAGGTCAAGCGTCTGAACGATCAAGGTAAACGTTTCGTTTTCAAGTGATCCAACGGCATAAGCAATCTGTGACAGGTGCGGCCTCGTCACAAAGGGATGAACTTCGAAAACAGCTTCATCGCTGTCAGCGGGGAATATAGATACCGCATAAGCCCCGGGGCGTGTGTCCAACGGTTCAGATTGATTTGGATTCTCTAAATCCTCAATCCCGGCGACCAGCCGCCCGCGATACCAACCGCGGTTAATGTCGATATCCACTGCCGGCGCCCACGCCGTGTGGCGCACAGTCACGCGCCCATATCCAGCGATGACATTGCTTACATCGTTATCAAAGACCGTGGCCGTGATGCCTAATCCCAGAACATCAACACCCGCTGGGCCAGGCAAACCATCTCCCGTTAAGTGGGCAAAAACAGTCACATTATCGCCTTCTTCAAACGTCAGGTCGACAGGGCCGATGACGACGGTTCCGCCGCATAAGTCCGGGTCTTCGTCAGAGAGGGCAATGGCCACGGAATAGGTGCCGGCTGGCAGCTCCACCGGTCCGGCAAAGTCGCCGAATTCAAAATCCTGCAAGAAACAGGCACCGTCAACAATGACGTCGACCGGCAGCGCCGGGTCCGGCTGCCCCACATCATCACCAGGAATACCGTGGCCGACGCTGACCATCGCTGGTTCCTGGGCCATAGCCAGCGCCGCTGTCATGGCCACCAATAGAGCAACAATAAGCAGAACAAGATATGTCTTTCGCGTCATAAAGTTCTCTCCTCTGAGCCACATGACTCGTCTGGCAGGCAAACGATCACCTGGCTGTTAAAATACATGAACAAAGCTCCGTGTGCGCCTGCGATCTACGAATTGAGTATACAATAGCGGCCTGCAAAGCGTCAATTCACTTGGGCTGGCCTGCGCTGCGCGGCTATTAAGGCTCTCATCTCTGGGGCGCGCAGTCGGGCACTCAAGGGGTTATTCTCAGCCCGGCGCGCTGGCCGGAGATCGTCAATCGGTACCCGTTCTTTATGCTCTGAGATCCGACAGCCCACCAATAGACGCCTGGCTGGATGCGCGTACCATCATCCAGCTCTCCTTCGAATTCCGTGAGTGGCTCCTGAACGAACTGCGAACGCCACACGCTCTCCAATGAGGGCCCTGCTTCTATGTCGACCCAGTAGCGCTCCGCCGTCGGGTAGGGACTCCAGGCAAAAGATAGGGGTGCTGCCGGGGAGATGGACGCGGCGGAATGGCTTGTATCGGGCTCAGGTTGCATCGCTTCGAGACCCAGCAGCGCGATCTCCAGATCAGGCAGGATCAGGGCGCTTTGGCCGTCATAAGCCACAGGACCGATCCAGCCCCAGGCGATGACATCACCCGGATCATAGGCCTGGTTGCGCGCCCAGCTGAAGGTGACGTTATAGCCGCTGTCCGATGCCGCCATATCGACGAATTGATACCCGCCGTCGCCGTCAACCGTGGTTTCCTGCACTTGCTTGAAATCCGCATCTTCCAAAACAAGAACAAGACCCGCTTCCACAGGCTGGCCGTTGAACAATACCCGTCCGCTGATGCCTGCAGCCAATGGCCTGGCGGTGGCCATGGGCGCCAATGATTCCTGGGGCCCCGGGGTGGGGCTGGACATTCTGGGAGGTGCCGCCGTTGCTGACGGGCTGGGTCTGGCGGTTGCCGCTGGAAGGGAACTCGGCGGCGCCGTCAACGTGGCCGCGGGCGTGTCCGTGGCAAACGGAGTGCCTGTTGCGGAAGGCGCCGGTTCTGAGATCCCCGTCGCTGTCGCAAAGGTTGTGGGTGCGCTTGCGCTCGCCGCAGTGCCCGTGGGCAGCAGCGTGCCTGCCGGCTTGGGTACGCGGGTGGGAAGTGATTGAGTTTCTGTTGGCGCCTGGACTTCCTCCACGGGCCCTGTGCGCGGCGGTTGGGGAACCTCTGTCGGCCTGGCTGTCGGTGTAAGCGTCTCGGAAACGGGCTTCAACGCTGTCACCAGGGCCGCTGGTTGAGAAGTCGCACGATCGCGCGCGCTGGCCGCTTCAGCTTCGGCCGTACTTCCCTGATTCTGCGGGCCCGTCGTTGCCTCCCGTTGGCGCGTGGCAAGGATAAACCCCAGGCCCGCCAGCAGCATCACGACAGGCACCAGGAGGGATAAATACCAGAGTCTATGACGCGCATTCACGCTGGCCTACCTCCGGCCGGCCGGAGGCGTTCTGCCTCTGGCACACCGTCCCGGCCTGTCTTCGTTGGCTTGCTGCCCGGAGTTTCTCGCCTGTCCCTCAACCCTGGGGTGAGCTCTGCAGAACCACATCATCCAGATACAGGTTGGCAAAACTACCTGCCTTCGTCGTCAGCTGGAAGCGCAGGTCTGCCGGTTGCCCCGCAAAAGCGCCTATATCGATGATCTTTCTAACCCAGCCGCCGCTGTCCGTATCCTCGCAGACGTCGCTTTGCCAGACGACTGTCTGATCGAGCGAGAGCACGGCCGTGGCTGCCGTCGAACCCTGGCACGCAAATGGCCAGTCGATCCAGTACCAGTAAGCCAGATAAGGGAAGCCGGGATCGACAAAAATGCGCTGTTCAATAGCGGCCTCTTCGCTGCTGTCACCCCCCAGCCAGGCGGCCCAACGGCCGTTATGAGGTGAAATGCCGCGCGGCAGATCGTCATCCTGCACGATAAGCATATTGTCCCATTTTGACGATTCACTCCATACCGTCCGGCCGTCTTCAAAGTCTCCGTTAGGAATTTCTTTACTTTGATTAGCTGCGCTCGTTGGCGTAGCAGGAACCGTTGAAGTGGGTATCGGGCCGGAGCCATTTTTACCGCCCACAATAATCGGGAGGTAACCCTTGGGCAGCAGGGAATCTGCATAGAGCAGTCCACCAAAGAGGATCGGGAACATAATCAAAACAAATATCGTTGTGAATCTCTTTATTGTTGTCTTCATATAATTTCCAGACGAGCTGATTCCAATGAACCTTCCAGGAAAAGGACATTCTAGCATCCTCGCTGCAATCAACAAAAAGCCTCTCTCCATCCGCCCTCTGATACTTTCATAAGCCCGGCAAAGAATAAATCCTATGAACGCTAACCTGGCAGAGGCTCGCTGCCCTGTTTGCCGGCAAATTTTCTGGACAAAGCACGTCCTCCCCTTGACACGAACATATGTTCTATTTTAGCATAAAAAGCAGCCCCAGGAGGGGCTGTCACCGGGGCGCATGATCCATCTTTTGGCGGCCTGTTTTTGGCATTCAACGATCTGCACAACGAGGAACAGAGCGATGACAACTGATGACTACATAACCCTGCTGGTGATGATCCTGGGCCTGCTCACGGCCGTCCTCTATCTCGGCAAAGGCTACTTCGA
>JBJYWZ010000154.1:0-1848 GCA_046259725.1 Promineifilaceae bacterium (SeqCode)
ACACTGTATTTGTTATAATAAACGCCATCTTCAATCACGCGAGAAAGAGCAAAACCATGGTCCTCAAGCCCAAGAAGACTCAGCCCACGGCGACGGAAACTCAGCTGATCAGGCAAATTTGAATTCCTTTATGCGCCCATAAAGGAATTTTTGTTCTCCGAGAAGTTTGCGGAATCTGCCAGAATCCATACCACGGATTTCACCCGTCAACGATCCCTCCCGCTACCACACCTGGTCTCCATGCTGTTGAATCTGCGCAAAGGCAGCATTGGCGATGAGCTGAGTCGCTTTTTCGAGATCCTCCATGACGAACCACTGGCTGATGCGGTGACCCCTTCGGCCCTTTGCCAAGCACGCAAGAAGCTCAATCCCCGTGCCCTGATGGGGCTCAACAGACCGTTGCTCGAAGGGTTCCAGCGCCATTTCTCGCCGCGTCTGTGGCATGGGTTGCGCTTACTGGCGGTCGATGGCTCGACGGCCCGCCTACCCAACACGGACGATGTCATTGCCACGTTCGGCGCGCCGCCCGAGGGCGCGTCGGTTCCGCTGGCACGCTTCTCGCGCCTGTATGACGTGCTCAACCATCTGGTGATCGAGGCGGATTTCGAGTCCCGCCATGTCGGCGAGCGCGTGCTCGCCGGCGAGCATCTGGCCGCGACCAGAGACAACGATCTCTTGCTCTATGACCGTGGCTATCCGGCCTTCTGGCTGTTTGCCTTGCACCACCAGGAGCAACGCCACTTCTGTGCCCGCATGTCGTTGGATTTCTCCGGCGAGGTCACTGAGTTCCTGGCGAGCGGCAAGAAGAGCGATGTTGTGCTGTTCTCTCCCGGCACCGAGGCGCGCAAACAGTGCCGGGGCTACGGACTATCGTACGCGCCGCTCCCACTGCGCCTGATCCGCGTGCAGCTCAAAGGCGGCGAGACCGAGGTGCTGGCCACCTCACTGCTCGATGGGGCGGCCTATCCGAACGCATGGTTCAAGCGTCTCTATCACCTGCGCTGGGGCGTGGAAGAGGGCTATAAACGCGAAAAATGCCGGCTCGAAATCGAGAACTTCTCCGGCCTCAGCGCCCAGGTCGTGCAGCAAGATTTCTACGCCAAGATTTTCGTGCTGAACCTCACCGCGATTCTCTCCTGGGTGGCCCAAGCCATCGCTGATCGGCTCTACCAAACCCGCAAACGAGCTTATCGGGTGAACTTCGCCAACGCGCTCTCGAAGATGAAGGACAACGTGGTCCGGCTGTTCGTCTTCAACTCCCCCCTGCAACTGCTCACGGCGTTAGTGCTGGCGATGGCCGCGAGTGTCGAAGCCGTGCGGGCCGATCGCTCCTACCCGCGGAAAATTAAACCGGCCAAGCTCCACGGCTTCCATTCCAACTACAAACGGTGCCGGTAGCCGCTAACTTAATGGCATTGCATTTTGGGCGGAGTCGTTGTTTATTGTTCGCGCAAGCTTTTTTTCCTGTACTTGTATATATGCAGACGCGCCAAAGTAGAATGCAAGAACAACCCCTAAGATCGACGTAAAGTTAGTAAGCATAGTCTCAGTGATCTGCGGAAGTTCCTCTGGCCCCTTGGTCATAAACGCGACCAACCCTACGAGAACAAGATATACGGTTACGATCGCTGCTGTAATTGCTGTTCGCATTCCCCCCTTGTTTATAGCACAGTCTCCACCTATAGCTTGACCCAGTATTAGAAAGCCAAAATAGGTTACAATTGCCACACAGATAACCACTAGGTTTAGAAAGACAGCATCTTTGTCAAAGTATTTCCATACTGTCAATCCAATTAAGACAATAAGAATATTAAGTATCCCTATCCAAATAAGCCAGTGAAATGTTCT
>JBJYWZ010000155.1:0-1508 GCA_046259725.1 Promineifilaceae bacterium (SeqCode)
AAGCGGACGGCCGTATCACGACCTGGATGGGCCCGCACGCTCCCTACACCTGCGATGACGACTTTCTGAAAACGGCCGCCGCCTACGCACAAAGCCTGGGCATCGGCATCCACATCCACGCCGCCGAAGAGATGGGCCAGACGCGGGCGAGCCTGGAGAAAAGAGGCATCACGCCGATCCAGGTGCTGTGGGAGACCGGCATTTTGGATTCGCCAACAATTATCGCTCACGGCTGCGGCATCCTAGCGGAGGATATTGACATCCTCAAACAGGCGCCGCAGGTCGGAGTCGCCCACGCGCCGAAGACCTACCTGAAACTGGGTATGGGCCTGACGCCCATCGCAGCGCTGCGCCAGGCGGGTGTCCCGGTCGGACTGGCCAGCGATGGCGCCGTCAGCAACAACACCCTGGATATATTTGAAAGCCTGCGCCTGATGGCCATGCTGCAAAAACATGAAGCGCGTGATCCGGAAGTGATGCCCATTCCGGAAGCGCTGGATATCGCTTTCAGCGGAAGTGCAAGCGTGCTCAATATGGCCAATCAAATCGGCCGTCTGGCGCCCGGCTTCCTGGCCGACATCATTCTCATCAACATGTCCGGCGCGCACCTGCAGCCGCTGCACAGCGTCACGGCCAGCCTCGTTTACAGCGTGCGCGCCTCTGACGTGGATACAGTCCTCGTAAACGGCCGTGTCTTGATGCGCGACAGGCGGCTGCTGACTCTCGACAAACCAGCCATCATCAGCGAGGTCAACGAGCGTATGCAGCGCCTGGCACAGCGCATTCCTGATCGTCGCATTCAGGTATATAACCCCTAGAGTAGATTATATGGCCCGGCGCCTGCAGCATATCGCAGTCCCCCTGATAGCCGCGCTGTTCAGCCTGCTTGTCGGCAGTCTGCTGATTCGCATGGCCGGAGCCAGCCCGCTGGAGGCTTACAGCGAACTGATCGTCGCCGGTTTCGGCTGCCGCGGCGCCGGCGGCTTTTGTGCGCTGCTTACGACCCTGCAGTATGCCACTCCCTTGATTCTCAGCGGGCTGTCGGCCACTGTCGCCTTCCGCGCCGGCCTGTTCAGCATCGGCCAGCTTGGCCAGATGCTGCTGGGGGCGGCCGCTGCCACCTTCATGGCCAATCATCTCCATCTGCCTACCAGCTGGATTGTCCTGAGCGCCTTCTGTAGCGGCGCGCTTGCCGGGGCATTCTGGGGCTTTATTCCCGGCGTCCTGAAAGCCTTTTTGAACGTCAATGAGCTCATCTCCACATTGCTGCTCAATCCCATTGCTTTTCTGCTGATCGCGCCGGTCAGTTTTATGCGTATTCCACAAGCCAGCCGCCTGCTTCCTCTCGTCGCCTCCACGAAGCTGAACGCCGGCATTTTTATCGCTTTGGGCGCTGCGCTGTTCATCTATCTCTATTTGTGGCGCATGGCGTCGGGCCTGGAGGTGCGCAGCAGCGGCGATTCGCCCATTTTCGCGCGCTATGCGGGCATGCAGCCCCGCCGCGCCAT
>JBJYWZ010000156.1:0-1633 GCA_046259725.1 Promineifilaceae bacterium (SeqCode)
ACGACGATCAAAATGCTCACCGGGCTGCTGCCGCCCGACGAAGGCCAGGCGCTTATCGCCGGGCATGATATCCAGCAGGAGCCGATCGTGGCCAAGCAGGTCCTGGCCTACATCCCGGACACGCCCAACCTCTACGGCAAACTAAAAGCGATTGAGTTCCTGCGTTTCATGGCCCAGCTCTACCACGTACCCGGCGAGGTTGCCGAAGAGCGCATCAGGCGTTATCTCGACGTCTTTGACCTGACCGATCGCGCAGGCGACTACCTGGAAGGATTCAGCCACGGCATGCAGCAAAAAGTAGCCATCATCGGCGGCCTGATCCACGCTCCCAGCATCCTTTTCATGGACGAACCCACCGTGGGTCTCGACCCGCGATCGGCGCGCCTGATTAAAGACATCCTGATCCAGGAGCGTGACGAAGGCAACAGCATCTTCTTCTCCACGCACATCCTGGAGATTGCCGAAAATATGTGTGATCGCGTGATCATCATCAACGAAGGCCGCATCATCGCCGACGCGCCCGTCAGCCAGCTCACCCGGCTGCCCGGCCAGGACCAGACCCTGGAGCAGGTCTTCCTGGACCTGACCGGCGGGAGTGATGTGGATGATATGGTGAAGGAGCTGAGCGAGGTTTAGACGGTGAACAGTGTTCAGTATTCAGGGAACCGCACGCAGTAAATGGTCTGTATCTTGCATCCCGCATTTTGCAACCTGGCCCTCCTATGTTTGACGACACCATCCTCCTATTAAAGAATTACTGGCGAATTGACCGGCGCGGCGACTCGAAGCAGTCGCAGCGCGCGCGTGTCATCAGCCTCGCGCTCATCGTCATCATGGGTGTGGTATTCAGCGCGGCGCTGGGCTATGGCGCGGGCCAACTGATCACCAACCCCGCCTTTCCGCTGCCGATTCGCCTGGGAACGCTGCCCGGCATTCTGCTGACGATGGCGCTTGTGGCCACCGTCTTTGTGGGCGTCAATCAGGCCATTCGCGCGCTCTACCTGACCAATGATATGGAACTGCTTATTTCGGCGCCGGTCCGTACGGAAGCCGTGATGACGGCTAAGCTGCTCAGCCGCCTGCCGGGCACGACGATCGGTACGCTGGTCCTCACTATTCCCGCGCTATTCGGCTTCGGCATCGCCAGCGGATTGGGCCCCGCATTCTATATTGCCGGTACGATTGCCCTGCTGCTGGCGCCCCTTTTCGGCCTTTCCGCCGGGGCGCTTCTGGCCATGGTTATCGTGCGTATTCTGCCGGCGCAGCGCGTCTCCGAGTATCTGGGCGCGGCCAGTATTTTGCTCGGCGTCCTGATCGCCATCGCTTTCCAGCTTCCGCGGCTGATGTTCGACGGCGACCAGAGCAGCATCGATCCCGGAACGGCCGAAGCGCTTTCCGGCATGATCGAGAGTGTGGAGAACCTGCCGCTGCCCTCGATGTGGGCCGGGCATGGCCTGGTCGATCTGGCCCAGGGGCGCGTCGTTTCCGCCCTGGGCAGCCTCTCCGTCTACCTGCTGATCACGGCGGGCTTCTTCGCTGTGACCATCCTCGTTGCCAACCGCCTCTACCTCAGCGGCTGGCTGCGCATGCAGGGCTCGGGCATCACGCGCGGCGGCTACACCGACCAGGCCGG
>JBJYWZ010000157.1:0-3196 GCA_046259725.1 Promineifilaceae bacterium (SeqCode)
GTCCGACCGAGAGCCACGCGCCCGAGGGCTGTCGGCGACCCGCGGTCGCTGCCGTCTCTGGACCGTGCCGACACCTCAACGCCGATCCCGGCCCCTGGCTCTGCGGGTTTTACCGCCGGGCGAACTGCGTGACAATCTGAGACGGCGTGCACGGGCGATGACTCCGCCGATAGCAGGAGTCATGCGGGACCAAAAATAGCTTCCGCGACCTGTGATAACCCTGAATATGCGGAATAGGCCATGAACACCAGTCCAGACACTTACGCGCAAACCCTCCCTTCCGGGGTCATGTTTAACGCCTACCCGGACAGCATTGGAGACCGACTGGCAGACGTGGTTGCCCTGCTCAAAAGGCCGGAGTTTCAGGATGCATTCTCCATGTTCTACATCCTGCCGACCTTTTTCAACAGCGACCTCGATCGGGGCTTTTCCATCATTGACTACGACGTCAACAAGGAACTTGTCCGCCCCGAAGATTTAAAAGATCTCAACAGGTTAAACATCGCGCTCAAGCTCGACCTGGTGCTCAATCATTTGTCAGTCCGCTCTCCACAATTCCAGGACCTGATACAGCACGGCAAAGATTCGAGGTACCGCGACTTCTTCATCGACTGGAACGAATTCTGGGACAAGTCAGGCGGCGCCCAATACAGCGGCGAGATCGTTCCAGATAAAGCATATCTCGACAAACTGTTCATGAGGAAGCCCGGCCTACCGATATTGAGAATATGCTTCCCCGATGGCACACGACGATCCTTCTGGAACACCTTCTATCAGCAAGTCCAGTTCGATCAGATGACGGCTCAGGACTTTCTGTCCATCTCCGGGCTGACTCCAGAAGCCGCGGCGACCATTGCAGAGTCCGTTCTCAACGCGACCAAGGAAAAGACCTGTTTGGAGGACATCGACCTAGGCAGTTTCTCCCGCTATAAAGATCAGGTCCTGCGAATTATTTGCCGAAAACGCGCATACCTAGGCCAAATGGACCTGAACGCCCGCTCGGAGTCGGTCTGGACATTCTACGATCAGACGCTGCAGAAACTCAGCCAATACGGCGCGAGAATCGTACGCCTCGATGCGTTTGCTTACCTGCATAAGGAGCCCGGCCAACCGAATTTCTTCAACCGGCCGGGCACTTGGGAATATCTGGACAGACTGAAGGGTCTGGCGGCAAAGTACAATCTGATCGTCATTCCGGAGATTCACACCGAGTACGGTGCCGGGATCCATGAAGAGATCGCCAAACAGGGCTACCCAATCTACGATTTTTTCTTTCCCGGACTCTTATTAGACGCGTTGGACCGCGGCACCAACGAAGCGCTCCTGCGCTGGATTTGGGATGTCCGTGCCGGCGGGCTACAAACCATTAACATGCTCGGCTGCCACGACGGAATCCCGGTGCTGGATCTCAGAGGAAAGGAAATCAATGGCAGGTATAGGGCGGGTCTGCTGGAGGACACGCAGATCGAAGCCATCATGGATCGAATTATCAGCAGGGGCGGACGCGTTAAAAATCTGTTTGGCCCCGACGGCCGTAAGATTGCCTATTATCAGGTCAACGCGACCTTTTTCAGCGCACTGGGCGAAGATGAGCGCAAGCTGCTCCTGGCGCGCGCAATCCAGATGTTCATGCCTGGCACACCGCAGGTATGGTACCTGGACCTGTTTGCCGGAAAAAATGACTACGAAGCGGCGGACAAAGGAGGGGTTGCGGGGCACAAGGAGATCAATCGCACGACCCTCTCCCGAGAGGATATCGAGGAGAGGCTCAGGCTGCCGATCGTACGTAAACAGCTCGAATTGATCCGGCTTCGAAACCTATCGCCGGCCTTTCGCGGCGAGATGGAAGTCTCGGCGACGGAGCCTCACCTTCTGCACCTCGCTTGGCGGCATCCGAACGCCACCGCGATATTGAGGGCGAATCTGCGTGACTATAGCTTTACCGTTGACGACGGAACCGGCGCCGAAGGAAAGCCTCTCGTTGTCGGCGGTTGATGTCGCTAGCTGATTAGCTCGAGGTGATTAGTACGATAAATCAGCTGACCGGGCGCAAGCCCCACAGCTGGGTGCAAATCCAGGCACACAGGGGGTTTCCCTGCCCGTCGGCAAGAGCGTGGCGAGCTTCGATTTCACCCAGGTGCCCGGTCTGGCCCGCGAGCAGCTCGAGGCCCTGGCCGGCTCCTCGGATTGGACCGGTCAGGCACGCAACGTCCTGCTGTTGGGCCCAAGCGGTGTGGGCAAGACCCATCTGGACGCCGCCATCGGTCACGGGCTGACCACGCAAACTGTGCGTGCGCTACTTCGCCACCACCGCCCTCGTCCAGCAGCTGCCGATCGCTCGCACGCAGCTGCACCTGGAGGGCGCCCTGCACAAGCTCGACAGATACGCCGCCCTCATCCTCGACGATTTCGGTTACGCGAAAAAAATCTGAGCAGGAAACCCAGGTCTTGTTCGAGCTCATCGCCCGCCGCTACGAGACCGGGAGCCTGATCGTCACGTCCAACCAGCCCTTCGCCGAGTGGGAGCGGATCTTCCCCGATCAGATGATGACCGTCGCCGCCGTCGACCGCTTGGTGCACCACGCGACGATTATCGAGATCGGGAGCGACAGTTACCGGCGCAAGCAAGCCCTCGGCCAGATCGCTGCCGAGGCGACGACAACGACATCGCCAACGTCGGTGGCTGGCAGCGAAGACAATTCCTCTCAGCCCACGTCCTCGGGGGAGAGAGACCGAGCGGGGAATTGTCGCTGTCTTGCGAGCTGGCAAGTCCACGACAACTACCCCGCCGCGCACCGCCGCACCCTTGGCGGGGCCGCGCACTCCCAAGCACACAGGAGATTTCGTCCCTTAAAAACAGCGACAACCAACCGGCCAAGATAATTGACATTGGATAGAAGGCCCACATGCAGGCTCCAGAGCGGCCTAGCACTGCGCCTCGCCTGCAAATCGTTGCATGCGCTCGCTTGACGGGATTCTCGGCTGACACTGCATCGTGTTCCCGGGAATCGCCGAATCATCGTTCCTATGTGGGAGGGAAATTCGTCTTCCGGTACCGGCTCAGGCCGTGAGCCTGCCGGCTGAGCTACAGGGCCAATTGCCTACTCTCGATGTGGATGAATTTGCTTCGTCTGGATCAATTCCCGGAACAGTGCTTCATCGGCAATCCGTAGGCGACGACTCAGTTCGCGGCTGA
>JBJYWZ010000158.1:0-3741 GCA_046259725.1 Promineifilaceae bacterium (SeqCode)
CCGAATATATCGAGAAAAGAAAGATCGAGGCTGATTGGGCGACGCCGGAAAAACTAATGGTCTTCACCGAAGGTAATCCTGACCTGCTGGGCAAGATCTTCGAGCAAAAGACGATGAGCTAAGCGAGGCAACGGTGCAGGAAGTCAACGGCGGCATGCGCAAAGCGGTAGAGAGCATCCTCACTGACCTTGTCGAGTCAGCAGGCTCCGAACGCGCCAACGCACTCTTTGCTGCGGCCATACCACAATGGTTTTCGACTGAGCTGTATGCAGCCCTGGTTGCCGATGGCGCGCCCAATCTGCTTGACTGGGTCTCGAGATTTTCATTTGTTTCAACGCTAACGCGCCAACGCACGGACTTCATGATGCAGCCGACGGAAAGGGCGATCATGAATGACCTGTTTATCGACCGGGACCCGGCTGGATATCGCCAAGAACACGGCCGTGCGCTCGATTACTGGCTCGAACATCCCTACCACGATCCGGTTGTTCAGGCGCAAAATCTCCTTTATCACCGCATCATCGTCGACCCGGAAACCGCGCGCCAGGAGCTCGTTAACATATTCGAACAATACGTGAGTGAGCGGCAGCTGGGCGCGATGGAAAAACTGCTCAAGGCAGCCAGCGAAGCCTGCGGTTATCTGACGAAATTGGGTGGGCCTACGCGTGGTCTGCCGGAACTGATCCTGTACATGCGGGCACGGCAGGCACAGCTTCAGGGCAACTGGCAGGATAGCGAGGAGATGCTGGACGGCATCGATATCCAGGCAGAACCCGGCCTGCAGCCCTTTGTTACCCGCGCTCTAGGTTTTGCCCGATCCGGCCAACGGGATTTTGCTGGTGCGATTGAGCAGTTTCAACTGGCAGCCGATCAGTTCGCGCAGCGTGTTGATATCCTTGGTGAGGAGTGGAGCCTGGCTGAAAGAGCGGATACGCTCATTGCCCTTGGAGATGCCTATCTCGACCTGGCGGAGGCGTCTATCAGCCTGGCTGAACGCAGGAAGCGACATCAGAGCAGCCGGCGTTTTTTACAGGGCGTCTACTATCTACTCTTATCACTGCCGCTGGCATTCTATATGACGCGCGCGATCGGATTTCGTGCCTGGCTGCCCTATCTCTGGGCAATGTGGCGTGATGTTGACTGGATCAAGGCTGATCTCTATTCGCAGGCGACGCGGCATTATCGCGAAGCGGGACGGCTGCTTGAGCAGGTTGACCGTCCAGACAGAAACCTGGTGGCCGACGAGAAGCTGGCCGATCTTTATTTAAGCGTCGGCGACGCGGTTGAAGCGCGCACGCTCTATGAGCGACTGCTTGCCTCCAAAGAATTAAGTGATTACCGGCGCAGCCGAATCGAAGTCAGCCTTGGTCAGACGCAGTGGCTGCTCGGTGACGAGGAAAACGCTGAGCAAGTCCTTGCCGGAGCAATTTCCGCACTGCGCTATTACGCAGACGAGACTCTGGAGGCCAAAGCAGAAAGCGTACTGGGAAGTATCGCTGCTGACTCTGACGATCCCGCGGCGGCTTTGAGCCATTTCAGCAGGGCCCTGGATATCTATCTTGTAGAGGGAAATGCTGATCTGGTGTCCGCGACCGATGTCGCGGAACAGCTCGATCTTGTGGCTGAAAATCCGTCCCTTACGCCTGAAGCTCGCGCCGCCTCCAAAGAGCAGGCTGCGCGTGTTGTCGAGCGGCGTTACCCCGTACAGCAGCGGTTCGCGCTCACGAGGTTCTTCCAGCAGTTGTTCCTTTTCTCTGTTGTCGTGCTTGGGGGCATCGGTCTGTTGAACATGATCACGATTGACCGGACAACGGTCGTGCCGGATATCGTTTTTCATGCCACGCCCTTGCTTGACGCTGCCAGAGGCGAACCGGCCTTGATGGTGGGCACGACGACCTATGCCATTTCAGATACCTCGGAGATTATTCTGGGTCAAGATGTTCCGGCCGAACTGCAAGTTGCTCAAGGCATCCGGTCCCTCGTGGTTGCGAATCCTGAACTGCGTTTTGCGCTGGCGGGCATTTTTATTGCTTTTGCCGGTTATCTGACTGCTGTCACGCTCATAGGCATTCTACTGCTCTGGCGGATCGAACCGCGAGAAGTGCAAGATAGGAGCCAATCCTCCACAGTCATATTCTCTGATGAAGCGATTGCAGTTGGCGAAGAAGGGGCGCGGAAATCCGTTTCGCTTGGTGATGTCTCTCATTATATCACCAGTAATACGCGGCTTTTCCGCCATCCGACTTCTGATTCCTATTTACTCTTAGAGATACCCTCAGGCGAACAGGTCATCGTCAGCGGAGCCACGGCACATTATGAAAATCTGCAGAAGCATATTGAAGAACGCCTATCCGCTACGGCCGAACGAACTGATCTGAGCCATTCCCTGTTAATCAGTCTCGCCGGGGTGCTCCTGCTGCTGACGGTTGTGCTTTACCTGTTGATCGTCATCTTCAGCCGTGCGGGGGAGGACGCTGTAAACTCGCCAATCGCCGGCAGCCCCTATACCGGCGTCACGTTACTGCCCTATTTGCTGCTGGGGTTCCTGCTGCCGGTATTGTGGTGGTTCGTATGGAAACCGCTGCAGAGGCGCCATAGACTGGACAAGTTTGATTGGAGCCCGTTTTTATTAATTCTCATCGGCCTGTTGATCGTGCTGACTATCATCATCGTGACCGGACTCGGCTACCATGTTCGCCTATCAACGCCTGATCTTTATCCCGCGTTGGCGGCCATCGGCCTTATGCTGGCAGGGACCACGGCTCTGACAGTTACCGCTTTGAGGAAACGGCACCGCGGTGCTGATGAATTTTTCACAACTCCTTCCGAGGAAATGGGTCAGGAAATTGGTGAGCAGGATGAGCGGGACGGCCGTTCCGGGGAGTCGCTGGTTAAGCGTGCAGAGACACGCGCGCAGACCATTTCCGATCGCTGGCGCATTCTTCTTTTTGTACTCCTTTACATTTTGCTGCTTCTGGTGTCCGCCCTGGCCATTCTTTATATTTCCACCGAGGTGAGAGCCTACCATTACTGGGTGCAGGGGGAAGAGACGCTGAAGGAGGCTGATAGGCTTAAGAACGAGCAGACGCCCGGCTGGCAGGAGACAATTGAGAAAGCCCGCCAAAACTATTCGGAGGCGATTGGAATTGCCGAGGGCGCCCGGTGGAAGTTTTTCCCAGATGATATTTTGGCCGATATCTATACCAACCGTGCCCATGCTTCATTGATCCTGGGCATCGAGGAACTGGCCCAGGCGTCAGGATTGGCAGACACGGAGACGGCCGATCTCACCTATTATGAGTCAGCGCTTGCCGACTATGAAAAAGCGATTGAACTGGATCCCAATTCAGCGCAGGGATACCTCTGGCTTGGCTTCGCGCATCACACGGCGGGCGATACTGATGCAGCTCGCGAAAATTACTCCAGGGCGATTGATTTCGGTGGCCTGACGTTGGAGGAGCTGCAAACATGGAACAGCGGCGCAAGCTGCCCACGGGACGGTGAAGAAAGCATTTACCTCCAACCGGAACAGCTTGCAAAAGCATTCACGGGGCTGGGTTGGATCTATTTTTCCGAGGAAGATTACCGGAATGCGCAGGCTGATTTCCTGTTTGCCTCCGCCTATGCCGACTGTCTGGAGCAAGACATCGTCCAGGAGCGAAGCGAAGCGGCTTTGGGTCTGGGATACACCTATTATAAGGACAGGCGTTTTGACGAAGCAGAAAGCGTCTGGCTGCAGGC
>JBJYWZ010000159.1:0-2177 GCA_046259725.1 Promineifilaceae bacterium (SeqCode)
GATGTCTCCGCTGCCTATCAAAGGTATGCTTAAAGCATGACTAATGTGTTATTGGTCTCTCCCCAGCCCGACGTGCGCGCAGCACTTCAGGTGGACATGAGTGATGAGGCCACTCGCAGCAACGCGTTTGGCGTACCGGGGATCTGATGGGCGGCCAGCACAGGAGCTTATAAATTTATCAACAATATTACTTTAGAAGGAGTTTTACATATGGCGAAAAAGAATAAACAATTGGTATTGGCAATTTTTGACAGCGAAGATGCCGCAGACACGGCCGTCACTACCGTAAAATCATGGGATAAGGCCAGCAAGGATGTCAAATTGGGCGCCATCGGCGTCCTCGTCAAAGATGACAAAGGCGAGATGAAGACCCACAAAATGGGTGCGCGTAAGACTGGCACCGGTGCCGTCATCGGCGCCGTAGCGGCTGCTCTGGCGACTGGTGGGCTTTCTCTAGTTGCCGGCGGCGTGCTTGGTGGCCTCTTGGGCAGCTTCTTCCACAAGGGTCTTGGCCTCTCCAAGCAAGACCTGGAACGCCTTAATGGCGAGCTGGACGGCGGCAAGGCTGTTGTAGCCATCCTTGCCGAAGCCGATGAGGCTGATGCCGTAACCGCCAAACTTTCTGAGTTGGGTGGCGTGCCGGAACAGCACGAAGTCTCCGACGAGGCTGTTGAGCAGGCCGCAGATGCCGTGGAAGCAGCCGCGGAGACCGATCCCGCATTGCCTGCCCCCGCTGCCTGATCTTTTTTCAGACGATTGATTCGCGACTGCCTGGCGGCGTCAGCCGACGACCGCCAGGCATCATGAGCCCCAAAGGAGCTAAGTATGACCGACAACGACAATATGAAAGACGTCCAATCGATTACAAAAGCGGACGAGATCGAAGCCTTGTTCGTGCAGACGGCGACACGGATGAGTTATGATGACGGCCGCCTGACAATGTATCTGCTCGCCCCCACAACTCTCTTCTTCTCCGACCGTCCTGACCGGGTGACCGGTCACATCACGTCGCAGGAGTTCGTGAATTCATGGGACCAGGGAGTGGACAGCTTTGCCTCCAACCCTCCCAACGCAGTCCTGTCCATCTTCCACCCTGACGGTGTCAGTGACATTGTCATCGAACTGACGGAGCCGGTCCTGGACGGCACTGATCTCAGTTACGCCGTGGACATTCTCGACGGCGAGATGCCTGCCGCTGGCGGCCCTAACGCCCTGTTCATTGATATCATCGGACGGCCGCTTTCGCCGGTGTCCGTGGCGGGCATGCACCGCCGTGACCGCCGTCGCGATCGCCGTAGATAATAAACGCTCGCTCGCGTGCGGTTAGCCAAGACCAACCGCGTGAGCCTTCCATAAGTTACTGATGACCAGCAAACAACCCTTCAAAGCCATATTCAAGAAACGGCCGTCCATTTCCGAGCAGTTACCAGAGTCGCAATTCGGGATCTCGCAGGCGCCGTGGGTGCTACTGTTGGCGCTGATCATGTTCGCCGCGTCAGCATGCGGCTTCCAGCCACCAAATGCCGCCGTAGGAGCCGTAATCGAAGACGTCGAGAGCGAAGTCAAGTCAGTTGCTGGTCACGTTGCCAGTGATCCCTCCTCCTGCGTCCGCGATTTCCGCGTCCTGGAACCAAGCGTGTCCCGAACGCCCATGCAAATGGATCTCAACGCCGGCTATTACCAGGGCGTGATGAAAAACACCGGTGAAGTTTCGTTCATTGTTAAGGGCGAGTTCCCGCACTCAATTCTTCTCTCCTGGGTCATCTACGATGCCAACGGGCAAACCTATAGCGCCGTCAACGATCAGGAAATAACCCCCGACCCGGAAAACGTCAACCCCTTCCTGTCCGGCGAACTCATCCTTGCCACCAATCGCAGCTATACTGCCTTCTTTGCTCCCGAGGGGGCCACGGTTCCCGATGGCGTCCCGCAGAGCAACGTGTTGACCCTGCCACCCGCCGCCGAGAGTGATTGCATCTACATTACGATGCGCTCTTACTGGCCGCAGCCGGGTTTCCCGCGCGATGGCGGGCCGGCACCTACTATCGAGGCCGTTTCTGCCGCCAATCCCGCCGAAACGGCATTACTGCCTTCGCCTTAAGGCAAAAGTAATCGAAAGGAAATTTCCAATGACAGAGAAAAAAACATTAGCCGAACGGCATACCGAACAGGTATTT
>JBJYWZ010000160.1:0-16455 GCA_046259725.1 Promineifilaceae bacterium (SeqCode)
GAGCTCGGCCTGCACAGCAGCCCCGAGTTTGCAGCCCTGGTCGTCCTGCTGCTGGAACTGTTCGTGGGCCTGGTATTCTTTCTCAGCAGTGCCTTATTTGCCTGGTATAAAAGCGATGAGCGCATCGGCCTGTTGGTGGCGTTTGGTTTTCTGGCCCAGGCGGCGACTTTCCCCGGCATGACGGACGCGCTGATCGACGCGACCATGACTACGCGCTGGCTGTCCTGGTCCTGGTTCATATTCAGCCTGCGCGCCCTGGCCTCCGCCCTGAGCATTTTGCTGTTCTACCTCCTGCCGGACGGCCGCTTCGCGCCGCCGTGGACCAAAATACTGGCGCCTATCTGGGCCGGCCTCTGTGTGATCTGGCTGCTGTTCACGCAGGCGCCGTTCAGCGTCGTCTATGGCGAGAGTTTCCGGGCCACGGAGACGGCCTCAATCCTCTTCGTGACCGCCTGGTGGTTGACCGGCATCGCGGCGCTGCTGATCCGCTATCGAAGCGCCGCCGGCATCTCGCGCCAGCAGATCAAGTGGATCATGTTCGGCATGATCCTGGCCGGCCTGGGCAGTATCAGCTACCTCTTCATTCGCCCGCTGCATACGGCGCTGGGCTTCAGCAGTGATTTCTACGTCATCGGCCGTACGCTTGTTTCCTCAATTCTCTTCGCCTGTCTACCCGTCTGCATCACCGTTGCCATATTCCGCTATCACCTGTGGCGGCTTGATACGATTATCAACCGCACCCTGGTCTATGGGGTGCTGACAATTCTGACCATATCTGTATACGTGGTTATCGTTGGCGGCCTGGGGTCATTACTGCAGCCGCAAAGCAGCGGGGTTCTGGCTTTCCTGGCCGCGGGCCTAGTGGCCGTTTTCTTTCAGCCGCTGCGCCTGCGCCTGCAGTCGGCCGTCGATCACGTCATGTACGGCCGGCGCGATGATCCCGTGCGCCTGCTTACCGACCTGGCGCACCGCCTGGAAAGTGTTGACCGGCCGGATCAAATCCTGCCAACGCTTGTGGAAACGGTTGCCACGGCGCTTAAACTGCCCTATGTGGCCGTCTCGCTGCCGGGCGAAGGGGATGGCCAGCGCACGGCGGCCGCGTACGGAACTCTTTTCGGGGATGTGCTGGCGCTGCCGCTGCTGCATCAGAACGAGGAGATCGGCCGTTTGCTCGTCGCGCCGCGCGGTCCGGGCGAGGGGCTGAATCGCGAAGAGGAGCGGCTGCTGGCCACCATCGCCCAACTTTCGGCGACGACGTTACTGGCCGTGCGGCTCTCCAGCGAAATCCAGCGGTCACGGCGGCAGATTGTGACCAGCCGGGAGGAGGAGCGACGCCGCCTGCGCCGCGACCTGCATGATGGCATCGGCCCGCTACTGGCAGGCATCTCCCTGCAGGCGGATACAGGCCGCGAACTGGTGAACAGCGATCCCGCGGAGACGGAGGCGATTCTCAACAGCATCATGGAGCAGGCGCAGTCGGCCGTTTCCGACGTTCGCCGCCTGGTCTACAATCTGCGCCCGCCGGCGCTTGACGAGCTGGGGCTGGTTGGCGCTCTGGAGCAGTCCGTGCAGGCCTACCAGCAAAAACTGCGGGTCAAGATTGTGAGAGAAAACGAGCTTCCGCCGCTGCCCGCCGCCGTGGAAGTCGCCGCCTATCGCATCGTCCAGGAAGCGATCAACAATGTGGTCAAACACGCCGGCGCAAAGAACTGCACCGTGACGTTGAGCGCGAACGATGAGCTGCACCTGTTGATTGAGGATGATGGGGGTGGGCTGGCACCGCTCACCGTACCCGGCGTGGGCCTGATCTCCATGCGCGAGCGCGCGTCGGAGTTGGGCGGATCGTGTATGGTGGAGACATTACCTGAGGGCGGCGCGCGCGTAACGGCGTGCCTGCCGCTTCATCTGGAGGGCTCGTGAGTGATCCTGATACGGCCGTCTTGAACCTTCTCGTTGTCGATGATTCCGAACCGTTTCGCCTGGGACTGCGCGCCTTGTTCAAAGCAACGGCCGATATGAACCTGGCTGGCGAAGCCGCAGACGGCCGTGAAGCCGTGTCTCTCGCCGAACGCCTGCAGCCGGACGTAGTGCTCATGGACCTGCATATGCCGACCATCAACGGTCTGGAAGCCACCCGCCGGATCGTGACGACCAGCCCGCACATCGCCGTGCTGGTATTGACCATGGTCGATGACGACGCAGCTCTCTTCGCCGCCATGCAGGCCGGCGCCCGCGGTTATATCGTCAAGGGCGCTTCTAAGAGCGAGCTGCTGCGCGCCATTCGTGATGCCGCGTCCGGCGCGGCCATCTTCAGCCCGGCCATCGCCGCGCGTATGATCAACTACTTCAGTCTCATTCGCCGGCAGCAGCCCGTTGGCGCTTTTCCCGAGCTGACCGCCCGCGAGCTTGAGATCCTGGAGTTGATGGCCGGCAACCTCAGCAACCAGGAGATCGCCGGACAGTTGGGACTCAGCGCCAAGACGGTACGCAACTACACTTCCAATATCTTCGCCAAGCTGCAGGTTGCCGGGCGCGCCGAAGCGATTCTCCGCGCTCGCGACGCCGGCCTGGGCCCGGTGCTGCCCTGAAGTTGAAATAGTGAAGATCGCCAGGCCGCTTACTCATCCAGCAGCGCGCGCTCCAGCCATTCCAGCGCACGGCCGTCTCTGATCATGTCCGGCGTAACACGGATCAGCGTCCAGCCGTATAAGGCGGCTTCGTTATACTTCTCGCAGTCTTTCTCAAAACGATCGGGGTGGGCGTGGCCTTTGCTGTAGCCGGAGTCGGTCTTCATCCAGATGCCCCCTTCGACTTCACAGGCTACGAGCTGCGCCTTCCAGCAGAAATCGAAGCGCCACTGCCGGTTGGCATGAAAGCGATACTCCAGCCGCGGCTCCGGCAGCTTTGCCAGGCGGATCTGGTCCAGCAGCACGTTGTTCCAGTTAATCTGGCTGCTCACTGCCTTTTTCTTGCGACGACGGCCGAATTTCACGCCTTAATTATAGCACAGATGTTCTATTTTAGTTCAACGGGGGTGAAATTTGGCGGGGGTGCTTCTATGTCGTAGCGCCGCCTTCCAGGCGGCACGTGCTTTCAAAGTAGGCTAAAGGTCTATTACCCCCGAGACTTCAAAAGCAAATATTCCCATTATTCGGCGAATCTTTTGCCAGGCTGCACAAGGCCGGCAGGGATGCCAGCGCTACACATTCCGGACTCTGAAATCCTACACCGCCCTATGCCCGCTTTCACTCCCCGGGTCTTCGGACAGCAGGTCGAGGGCGTGCGGCAGGATAGGAAGCAGGATTTCGAGGCTTTCTTTCACGGCCTTGGGGCTGCCGGGCATGTTGATAATCAACGTCCGGCCGCGTATACCGGCCACCGCGCGAGAAAGCATGGCGTGCTTCGTGATTTTCAGGCTCTCTGCGCGCAGCGCTTCGGCGATGCCCGGGGCCTCGCGCTCAATGACCTGGCGCGTGGCCTCCGGTGTGATATCCCGCGGGGCGAACCCGGTGCCGCCGCTCGTGAGAATGAGATTCAGGTCTTCGTCACACCAGGCCTTCAGGATGCGCGCGATCGTGTCCTGTTCGTCGGGCACAACCGCGAGCATACTGACTTCCCAATCCGTTTCCGTGGACAACAGCTGGGCCATCAGCGGCCCGCTTTGATCTTTATATTCTCCCGCCGCACTGCGGTCGCTGATGGTCAGAATGCCTACTTGAATCATCGTTACCGCTGCAGGCACTCAGGAGCTTTCCCCCAGCAGCGCCATCCACTCGTCATTCAGGCCGCTGTCGGTGACACCGTAATAAATGTGGACATCTTGCCCATCGCGCAGGGCCAGGTCATACCAGGTCTGCCCGCCTTTCTTACGCGTCCTGATCAGGGCCATGTCGTTGGCCCAGTTGAGCTTATTGGGATCAAGCGTTCCGGCTTCCGCCTGGCTGATGGCGTAATGCCACAACTTGCGCGCCGATGACTTGGTCACATTCTGGATCAGGTTGCCGTTGCGCAGGTCGCGCACTGTGTGGTATATCGTCCCCTGGCGCGGTTCGCTCTTGACCACCTCGACGCCGGTTCGCGGCGGTTCGGGATGGCGGTTCGCCGGTGTTGGCTGGGGGATGACGGGGTCCGGCAGCGCCTGTTCGACCGGAGGCGCGCTGCCCTCGCTCACTGCCTGCCGTACCCGGCCAAGCTCGACCAGGTTCACGATTTCATCGCGCACGGCAAGATTTGTTTCCGACTCGTCGCGCACATAAAAATTACTATTGTCGATCGCATAGGGAATGTCCCGGCCGGGCTGCACGGTGATGCGCACTATGGTCTTGCCCTGAGAACGGATGCTGTCAATCTGTACGTCCGGCTGGGGGCTGAAGCGATTGGTGATCGTGGTATTAAGGCGTTCGATGACCTTGTTGGGATCGCGCACGCCGGCAACCGGCTGCTTGGGATTTTCTGACAGGCCGATATAGATTGTGCCGCCGTTCGAATTGGCCATGGCGCAGACATCAAACAGGATGCGATCCAGAAAGCCGCCGCGCTGGGCGGTGCTTTCATGGAACGCCTGGACGATGGATTCCCCTTCCTCGCGGGCGAGCTGTACAAAATCGACCGGTTTTGCCGGGCCACGATACGGCCGTGTCAGCGTCAGATCGTGCCCTTTGATTACGTCCGCAAGGGCCTCGAAACTGACCTCAGGCAGCAGGATCTCTGTTACCCTATCGCCGACGCCCAGATTCTTGGGATTGGAGGGGTCGCGCACCAGGCGGTGAGCGTCGGAACCCTGAATGCAGCGCATCGCACGCGGGTATTCCGGCTTTGAGCCATCAAAAAATTTACGGGTGGAATAACGGCCGCGCTTCTCCAGGTCGGTCACTTCCAGGGCGTGCAGGTTTGAGTCCTGCGTATAGGCGATGCGCGTCTGCCCGCCAAAATCCAGGCCGCGCATGACGACGCCGTGGCTGCTGTTGGCGTGGGCGGCAATCACCAGACCGCCGGCTTCGTTGATCACGCGGTAGGCGGTCAGAACATCACTCGTCGCGCCGACAGTTGAACTACCCTGCGCCAATTGTTCGGGGGGGACATTCAGCGTGAGCAGCAGGTGCTCCAGGTGACTAACGGAGGTCTCGGAGGGGAAAATGCCCAGAATATGGAAACCGAAGGTGGCCGTAAATTCAAAACCGGGCAGGACAAGCAGCTTGTCGAGCAGGCGCCGGTACTCTGCCAGCAGGCGCAGCTCATCCGCCTCAATACGGCCGAGATCTTCCAGCCATAACAATTGTTCGATCTCTTTCTTCATCGCCGAAAAACCGGCTACCGTGTTGTGGTCGGCAAAGGCGATGATGTCCAGGCCGCGCAGGACCGCCTGGCGTAAAATATCAATGTAGGAAATTTGGGGATCCTGGTAATCGACGGATCCCGGTGTGTGCAGGTGCAGGTCCATGCGTCGCCATTGGCGTGACGCCTTGCCGCTGCCTCTTTGTCGTGAGGAGGATCGTCTAGCCACGTGATCCTCCCAATAATAATTCTCTTTTCATGTTAAATATACTTGATTACACAGGGCCGCTGTTGAGCTTCATCGAGGACAAACCAAAATATAAAACTCCGTCCGTCCCTCAAATTATCACGTGTCCCTGTGCAAAACTCCTTAAAACTAGGCCGGCGTTCAAATTAGGCGACGCCGGTCAAATAATAAAATGCAGCCGCCGGCTCAACACGACGGCCTAAAAACTGTTGTAGGAAACCTTGTTTCCTATTGTTGGCCGCAATTATCTGAGGCCAAATGACGTGACCAAAAAAGAATAGGAAAAATAGAGGAATGTTTCCTTGTTCAACTGGTGCGGGGAATAAAACGGCACGAGTTAAAATGTAAAAATCAATCGCCAAGCGCGGCAATGCCGCGGATAAGCCCGATGGCGGCGATGCTGAGCTTCAATACTTCCGTAACTTCAATTTCCGGCGGGCCCGAGTGTTTCTCATCCGAGCGGCGCACTAACATAACGGCCGTCGCGAACCCGACCGTAGCCCCAACAATGCCCCCGATGATATAGGACGTCATTTTCCAGTTGTCTGAGTCTGACTCAGTCAACGCCGTCCCGGTTGCTGTCTCCATATGGCTCATTGTTATTATCTCTCCTGAATGGTCTGCTCAATATTATCAGCCAGGCCTCAACGTAGGCCACGAATCCGCTAAGACTGTAAAACGGACTGGCCACGCGATCTGATATCGTTTCCGTTTTTTCATCAATACGTTTGGAAATGTCCTGGGCCTGCCACATGGCCATTTGCGCGCGGCTGTGCTCAAGCAGGGGGCTGTCCGGCGGCAGTTCAGCGCGGCGCTGGCGTCTGTTAATAACGTAGGCGATGTAGGCAATAGGTCCGAAGGCGCAGAGAACCGACATCGGTATCATCCACAGAACCATAATCGTGTCCGCGAGACCGGAAAGAAATACTTCCGCGCCGACCAGGCCGGGAGCGAAGATGCCGATCAGCATCAACACCAGAAGCCCGATGACGATTGCCACCACAATACCGACAGGCAGGTAAATATACAGACGGTTGAAGCGTTTTAGTTCGCGCTCTCGTTCGAGCTGTTCGCTGGACGGCGCAAAAACGGCCGTCTCCTCTGGTGGAATTATTGTCATAAACTCAAATCCTAACCTGACAATTATACCACAAGGTGCGTTTTTAAGTGATGGCGCTTAACCTGATCAAGCCTGACGCCGCTTAAACATGAGCCGCCTGTCTCACGCCGCACTGGCAGGCCTGTTCGCACGGCCGTTTTGTTCTCACCGGCAGCGTTCATCCACCCCCTGTCAAAGCGGCGGATGGGCAGCAGGTTGTTTACGACTATCAAAGCTGTGGCTACTGGCTAAAACAGCCCCCAATCGCCCCCGACGCCCTCTTCCATCATCGACGGGTCCCAAAGCTCCAGGCCGATTTCCACCGCCACGCCCCCTTCCATTACGGTGTTACCCACCATGCGAACCTGTTCGATGAGTGCCGGCCCGTAGGGGCAGAATGGGGTGGTCAGGATCATGGTGATCTCGGCCGTATCCTCTTCGTCATTAATATCAATACTGCGAATCAGGCCCAGCTCGACGATGTTAAGCCCGATTTCCGGGTCGATGACTGAGCGGAGCGACTCCAGTAATAGTTCATCTTTTTGCGTTGTTTCTGCGGTCATAGTTTCCTTGTATCACGTTCGCGGGATTTACCTGAGTGCGTGCCCGCGGCACGCTTCATCCCTGAACGCCCGAAAGCAGCAGTTCAGTTTCTTCTATTTTTACCAGAAACTGACAACACTCTCCACCTTCCAGCATGCAGCTGTTTTGCTGCACCGGCACCTCCAGGACGTTGACGATGAGCTCTTTGTCAATGTTACATATCTCGGCGTGGTCTTCTCCGAGAGAAATGTATGGGCAGCTAAATTCTGTCACCATATAGCCTTCGCTGGTTTTCTCCCAGCGGGCTAAAAATCCTTCTTCGGCCAGCAGATCGATCAGGTAATCAAGGCGCTCTTCGACGTCCAGATGCTCATATTCTCCGCGGTGTTCTTCCATCACCGAGTCCACGACACTGCTCAGAACGTCGTTGAAGGCCTGCGGTTGGAGCTGGTTCTTGAGCTCATCCAGGAGGCGTGAGGTCAGCCGCACGTACCGTTTTGGGAACAACTCCTGTCCCTTTTCGCTGAGGCTGTAGACGTAATATGGCCGTCCCACCTTGCGGCGTACGCTTTCCGATTCGATCAGGCCGCCCGCCTGCAGGCCATTTAGATGATGGCGGACCGTAACCGGCGACACATTCGCCGCCTCGGCCAGCGCCTCGACGTTCGCCCTCGGCTGCGCCTTAATGGTGCGTAAGATTACATCACGTGTACTCATAGATAAATTGCCCACTCGATAATTCCCGTTAGAATCAGTCAGAAGATGCTTGCAGTGATGCCAGTTCTTATTCGGCACCATCCCTACTGCTTCGAGGCGCTTGATAGCTCCAATTTTGTATGCCAAGGCAAAGCTGAAGCGGTCAAATCACCCTTAGGCAGTATAGCAATTTAGATAACTGATGTCAATTTTATGATTTTTATCATTGTTATCATAAATATTGACGCTAACCGGGGGCTATGCTAGAATAAAATTGGTTTTTAACACGTTAAATAGTTTGGCGGCTCATGGTGAAAATGTGAGCTGCTTTGGTTTTATTTGACCACATTTTGGAGTCACGCGTTCTTGCGTTAAGATGAGGTAAACCCACATGACGACAGCTTTAGAGATTAAGAATTTACATGCCAATGTCGGCGACGAGCCTATTTTGAAAGGTATCGATTTGCTGGTGCGCCAGGGCGAGGTCCATGCCCTGATGGGACCCAATGGTTCCGGCAAAAGCACGCTCGCCTATACCCTGGCGGGACATCCGGCGTATGAACCCACAGCGGGTGAGGTTATTTTTGACGGTAAGGACCTGCTGGAGATGGATGCTGATGAGCGATCGCGCGCCGGCCTATTCCTGGCTTTCCAATACCCGGCTTCCGTTCCCGGGGTGACCCTGGCCAAGTTTCTACGCCAGACCATTAACTCGCGCCGCCAGGCTGAAGATCCCGAAGATTCGGGCATTTCGATCCCTGCTTTCCGCCGCTTCTTAACGGAGAAGATGGACATGCTGGGCATTGACCCCAAGTTCGCGGGTCGTTATTTGAATGAAGGTTTTTCCGGCGGTGAGAAGAAACGCGTGGAGGTCTTGCAGATGGCCACCGTGGAGCCCAAGATCGCCATCATGGACGAGTCGGACTCCGGTCTGGATATTGACGCGCTGCGCATTGTGTCCGAAGGCGCGAACCAGCTGCGCGAGGAGTTCAATATGGGTCTGTTGGTGATTACTCATTACCAGCGAATCCTGAACTACATCAAGCCCGATTACGTACACATCATGCTGGACGGCCGTATCGTAGAAAGCGGCGGCCCCGAACTGGCACTGGAGCTCGAGGAGCGAGGCTACGATTGGCTCCGCGAGCGTAATGATTCTGAGAAAGAGGAGGCATAATATGGCCCCTGAACAGGTTATCAAGCAAGAGATGTCCGAAGACGAGATCCTGGCGAATGTCAAGCAGGGCGACTATTTAGCCAAGTATGGCTTTGCTGATGTCGAGGATTACGTCTTCAAGGCTGAAAAAGGGATCGATGAAAATATCGTTCGCTCCATTTCGGCCATGAAAGGTGAGCCTGAATGGATGCTCGATCTGCGGCTCAAGGGTTACCATCATTTTTTGGAACGGCCGATGCCCAATTGGGGCGCCGACCTATCCGGGATTGATTTCAACGAAATTTACTACTATATCAAGCCCAGCGCCCGTGACGAAGACGACTGGGAAGATGTACCGGAATACATTAAGAACACCTTTGACAAATTGGGTATTCCCGAAGCTGAGCAGAAATTCCTCTCCGGCGTGGCCGCCCAATATGAGTCCGAGGTCGTTTACCACAATATGAAGAAAGATCTCGAGGAGAAAGGCGTTATTTTCCTCGGTATGGATGAAGGCCTGGCGCAGTACCCGGATCTTGTGAAGGAATACTTCAACACCATCATTCCATATAATGATAACAAGTTCGCCGCGCTGAATACGGCCGTCTGGTCCGGCGGCAGCTTTATCTACGTGCCCCCGGGCGTCAGCATTGAAATGCCCCTGCAGGCTTATTTCCGCATCAATGCCAAGAATGTGGGCCAGTTTGAGCGCACGCTGATCATCGTCGATGAAGGCGCATATGTGCATTACGTCGAAGGCTGTACGGCCCCGATCTATTCTTCCGATTCGCTGCATTCGGCCGTTGTGGAGATCATCGTCAAACGCGGCGGGCGCTGCCGCTACACGACCATTCAGAACTGGTCCAACAACGTCTACAACCTGGTCACCAAACGCGCAGTTGCCGAAGCGGACGCCACCATGGAGTGGGTCGACGGCAATTTGGGCAGCAAGGTCACGATGAAGTACCCGGCTGTGTACATGACAGGTGAAGGCGCGCATGGGGAGATTCTCTCCATCGCGTTCGCCGGCAAAGGCCAGCATCAGGATGCGGGTGGCAAAGTTGTGCATGTCGCACCGAATACCACCAGCCGTATCATTTCCAAATCAATCAGCAAGGACAACGGGCGCGCCTCCTATCGCGGCATGCTCAAGGTCGCCGACGGTGCCTATCATGTGAAGTCGAACGTTGTATGCGACGCGCTGCTTCTGGACGAACACAGCCGCTCGGACACGTATCCCTATATTGAGATCGACGAGCAAGATGTGAACATCGGGCACGAAGCGTCCGTCAGCAAAGTGGGTGAGGAGCAGTTGTTCTACCTGATGAGCCGCGGTATCGATGAGCAGACAGCGACGTCGATGATCGTCAATGGTTTTATTGAGCCACTCGTCAAAGAGCTGCCCATGGAATACGCCATCGAACTCAATCGCCTCATCCAATTACAGATGGAGGGCTCAATCGGTTAGGGTTACCATGGAAAGTTTTACAAGAGAAAATGTAGAAAAACTATCGGCTTATTTGAATGAGCCGCGGTGGATGCTGGAGTTCAGACTCAAGGCATTCGAGACATATGAAAATACCCCCATGCCGACTACCAAAGATGAGGCATGGCGGCGCACAGACATCCGGCGCCTGAAATTGGATGAGCTTGGCCCGTCGGTGAACGGCGATGCCGGCGGCAGCGTGGCGATGCCGCAGTATCTGGGCCAGCAGCTCACGACCGATCGCGCCGGCGGCAATATGCTGCAGGTTGACGGCGTCGTCGAGCAGTACGCTCTGGACCCGGCTCTGGCTGAGCAGGGCGTTATCTTCTGCGATATGCACACGGCCGTTAACGAGCACCCGGAACTTGTCAAGCGTTACTTCATGACTGAAGGCGTCACCATTGATGCTGGAAAATTCGCCGCTTTGCACGGCGCGTTCTGGCGCGGGGGAACATTCCTCTACGTGCCCAGGAACGTCCAGGCGGCGGCGCCGCTGCACAGTGTGCTCTGGTCGGCCAACGGCCGTACCTTTACCCACACCCTGGTTGTTCTCGATCAAGGGGCAGAAGCCATCTTCATGGACGAATACGCATCGGCCGACGGCAAAGGCCAGGCGATTCATAATGGCGCCATAGAACTACTTGTCGGCGACAATGCCAGCCTGATCTACGCCGGCTTGCAGGATTTCGGCAAGAATATGTGGCAGTTCAACCACGAACGGGCGCGCGTCGGCCGTGATGGCAAATTGGATTGGGTCACCAGCATGATGGGCACGCGCCTGACCAAGGCCTTCCAGACAATGGAACTGGATAAGCCCGGTTCCTGGGGCCGCATGTCCGGTATCTTCTTCACAAACGGCCGCCAGCATCTTGATCTGGATACGCAGCAGAATCACAACGCGCCCGACACGGTGAGCGACTTGCTTTACAAGGGTGCCCTGCGCGAGAAGTCACGCACCGTATGGCAGGGCATGATCAAGGCCCTGCCCGATGCCCAGCGCATTAACGGATTTCAGGCCAACCGCAACCTGATGCTGGACCGCGACGCGCGCGCCGACTCAATCCCCGGCCTTGAGATTCAGGCAGATGACGTTATTTGCACGCATGCTTCGGCGATCGGCAAGCTTGACGAAGAAGAAATCTTCTACTTGATGAGCCGCGGCATCCCCCGCAAGACGGCCATCGAAATGTCGGTCCAGGGTTTCTTTGACCCGCTGATGCGCCGCATTCCTTTTGAAGGCGTTCGCAGCCGTATCTTTGACCGCATCGTCGAAAAGATTGGCTGACCGTAATTTACAGGGTGGCGGCGATAGCAGCCCGCCGCCCTTTTTCTTTTCCTCAAATCTATCTTTTCAAAGGAGCGTGAACCATGAGCGATCACGATTTCGCATACCCCGACGTCCTCGTCAGCACCGATTGGGTTGCCGAAAACCTGGGACGGACCGATGAAATTCGCCTTGTTGAATCCAATGAAGATGTGCTGCTTTACAGCATGGGTCATATCCCCAATGCGGTGCACATCGATTGGGTTGCTGACCTGAACGACGCCATCAAGCGAGATTACCTGGACGAGGCCCACTTCGCCGATCTCCTCTCGCGCAACGGCATCAGCAATGACACAACCGTCGTCTTTTATGGCGATAAGAATAACTGGTGGGCCTGCTATGCCTTCTGGGTATTCAAGCTGTTCGGCCATGCCGACTGCCGTATCATGGATGGCGGGCGAAAGAAGTGGATCGACGAAGGGCGCGAGTTGACGAAAGAGAAGCCATCCTTTGCGCCCACTGTTTACGAACCGCAGGCGCGGGCCGATTATAAGATACGCGCTTTCCGCGACCAGGTTCTGGCTCATATCGCCGCCGGCCAGCCGCTGGTAGACGTGCGCAGCCCGCAGGAATTCAGCGGCGAGCTGCTGCATATGCCCGGCAGCCCGCAGGAAGGCGCGCTGCGCGGTGGGCACATTAAAGGGGCAGTCAACGTACCCTGGAGCCGCGCCGTTGCCGAAGACGGCCGTTTCAAGAGCGCCGACGAACTGCGGGCTATCTACGAAGAAGAGCAGGGATTGACCCCGGAGAATAACGTCATCGCTTACTGCCGCATCGGCGAACGCAGTTCCCATACATGGTTTGTACTCACGTACCTGTTGGGATATGCTAATGTGCGCAATTATGACGGCTCATGGACCGAGTGGGGGAATCTTGTAGGAGTTCCGATAGAGAATCCTTCGCGACAGTCCTGAACGAAGAGTCCGCTGTCCGCGATCGATCGCTTAATCCGGACGGCCGGCTCTGACAGCATTCAAAGAAGCAAATGGACACGGAGATCACGGAGAAGACACGGCGATCACAGAGATTGAATAGAAACCTCTGTGCCCTCTGTGCCTCCTCCGCGCGCTCTGTGTCCTGTTGTTTTATGCCGTCCACTGACGGCCGGCTCTGGACAAACGAATGAGATGCTCGATGTAGAAAAAATACGTGCCGATTTTCCAATCTTGCAGCGCGAGGTTTACCCCGGTGTCCCTCTGATATTTCTGGACAGCGCCGCCTCCTCGCAGCGTCCCCGTGCCGTGATTGAGGCGATGGATGAGTATTATCTCGTTCATCATGCCAACGTGCACCGCGGCATATACCGGCTCAGCGAAGAAGCCACCAATGCCTACGAGCACGCGCGGGAAAAGATAGCCCGATTTATCAATGCGCCCGGTTCTGAACAAATCATCTATGTGCGCAACGCCACGGAGGGCTTTAACCTGGTGGCGTACAGTTGGGCGCGCAGCAATCTTCAGCCCGGGGATGAAATCTTGCTGACGGAAATGGAGCACCATGCCAACCTGGTGCCCTGGCAGCTCGTGGCCAAAGAGAAGGAAATAAGACTGCGCTTCGTGCCCGTCCTGGAAGACGGCACGTTGGACCTGACAAAACTTCCCGAACTGCTCAACGAAAAGACAAAGCTGTTTTCCTTTACGGCCGTATCCAACGTGCTGGGCACGGTCAACCCCGTACGCGAGCTGGTCGACGCCGCCCATGCGGTTGGTGCTCTGGCCATGGTTGACGCCGCACAGGCGGTGCCGCACATGCCTGTGGACGTTCTGGCCTGGGACTGCGACTTTACCGCTTTCTCAGGACACAAAATGTGCGGCCCTACGGGCATAGGCGTCCTCTACGGCAAGCGCGAACTGCTGGAGTCGATGCCGCCGTTTATGGGCGGTGGAGACATGATCCGGCGCGTGCGCCTGGAGGGATCGACCTGGAACGAGCTGCCCTGGAAGTTTGAAGCGGGCACGCCGGCCATCGCCGAGGCGATCGGGTTGGGAAGGGCCGTCGATTATCTCAGCGCCATCGGCATGGAAGAAGTTCACGCCTACGAACAATTCATCACCGGCTACGCGCTGGAGGCGCTGAGCGAAGTGCCCGGCCTGACCATCCTGGGGCCGTCCGCGGCGCAAAAAGGGGGGCTTGCCGCCTTCACCGTGCCTGGCATCCACCCGCATGACGTGGCCGAACTGCTGGATAAGCGCGGCATCGCTGTGCGCGCCGGTCACCACTGCGCCATGCCGCTGCACCATAAGTTCGGAATCAACGCCACTACCCGCGCCAGCTTCTATGTCTATACAACGACGGCCGAAATCGACCAGCTTGTACAGGGTCTGCATCACGTGCGCACCGTTTTTCGGTTATAATGAAGGATATGGACGGCACTTATTATCGCGAACAGATTATCGACCTCTACGAGCACCCGCTCAATTACGGGGAGCTGGCAGAGCCTGACTTCAGCTATGAAGAGGATAATCCCCTCTGCGGAGACGTGGTGCGCATAGATGTGCGCCTAGACGCGGACGGCCGCGTGGTCGAAGTTGCCTGGAGCGGCGACGGCTGCGCCATCAGCCAGGCTTCGGCGTCGCTGCTCACCGAAGAAATTAAGGGCAAAACGCTGGAAGAAATCAGGTCCTTCCCCAAAGAGACGCTTCTGGAGCTGATCGGAATTCCGTTGAGTATGGCGCGCGTCAAATGCGCGCTTCTTTCTCTGAAGGTATTGAAAGCCGGTGCCTACGGCCTGCCGGATCCCGACGCACTACACGGCGAAAGCTAAAGAGCAACCCAATGACAGAATTTGTGAAGGTCGCGAGCACCGGCGACATCGCGCCGGGCGAGCGTTTATGGCTGGAATTTGAAGAGGAAACAGTCGTTCTCTTTAATGTGAACGGCACCTACTACTGCATTGCCGATGTGTGTACGCATGACGGCGGTCCGCTGGAGGATGGGGAGTTGGACGGGTACGAAGTGGAGTGCCCGCGCCACGGCGCGCGCTTTGACGTGCGCACCGGGGCCGCCCTCTGCCTGCCGGCCGTGACGCCTGTGCCCACCTTCGAAGTGAAGGTCGAGGGCGAGGATATCTATATCGAAGATCCGGACGCCTGGTAGTCCGCCTTCCTGGCCACACCTAACAAAGCAAATGATTGACGTAATAGCCTTTGATGCTGACGATACCCTGTGGTACACGGAGTCGCTCTATGTGATGACCCAGGAGCGCTTCAAAGAGATCCTGGCTCCTTATGAGCTGAACGGCGATATTGACGCGCGCCTGTATGAAACAGAGATGCGCAACCTCAATACCTTCGGCTACGGGGCCAAGGGCTTCACGCTCTCGATGATCGAGACGGCGATTGAATTGACGGACGGCCGTGTGCGCGGCGGCGACATCCAATTGATCATCGACGCCGTGCGCGAGATGATGAGCGAAGAGATTCGCCTCCTGGACCATGTCGCCGAAACCATTCCTCTCCTGGCGCAGGAGCGAACGTTGATGATCATCACCAAGGGCGACATGTTGGAGCAGGAAAGTAAGATCGCGCGCTCCGGCCTCGCCGGTTATTTCCGCCATATTGAGATTCTCAGTCACAAGGATGAAGAGGCTTACCGCCGGCTGCTGGAAAAGAACCATGTCGATATCGACCGCTTCTTGATGGTCGGCAATTCGATGCCCTCTGATATCCTACCCGTCCTGGCCCTGGGCGCCCCGGCGGCGCACATCCCGCATGATGTCACCTGGGCGCACGAACAGGTGGCGCTGGAGTCGGTGCCGGACGGCTACTTCAAGCTGGATCATGTCGGCCAGGTGCCGGCGTTAATCGCCCGGCTTGAGTCACCAGAGTAAGCGTAAGGAAGGAGCGATGAACCCCACCATCGAAACCATTGCCGCTCACCGTTCCATTCGCGCCTACAGGCCCGATCCCGTGCCCGAAGAGCTGCTGAAAAACATCCTGGAAGCGGGCATCCATGCATCCTCATCCGGTAATATGCAGACCTATTCGATCGTTGTCACCCGTGATAGGGTGCTGCGCGAAGCGCTTTACGAGGCGCATATGGAGCAGGACATGGTGCTTGACGCGCCGGTCTTGCTCACCTTCTGCGCTGACTTTCACCGCATGCGCCGCTGGCTGGCTCTCAATAACGCGCCCGACAACTTCGACAACTTCATGTCCTTCATGATTGCCGCCATCGACGCTACCCTGGTGTCGCAAAATGTGGCCCTGGCGGCCGAATCCTGCGGTCTGGGCATCTGCTATATGGGCAGCACGCTGGCCAACTGCGATCAGATCGGCCGTATTCTCAGGCTGCCCGACAATGTCGTGCCCGTTGTCGGTTATTCGCTGGGGTATCCGGATGAGGACCCCGCGCCGCGTGACCGCCTGCCGCTCCACGGGCTCGTGCACCAGGAGACTTATAACGACTATGACGATGAGCGCATTCGCCGCATCTACTGCGATCGCGATGTCAAGGGCTGGGAGCGCTATATGTCCTATCCGGAACTGCGCGCGCGCATTGAAGGCACCGGCGTGGAAAACCTGGCCCAGATATATACGCAGCTCAAATACACGCGCGAGTCGCACCAGGAATATTCGCAGACCGTGCTCGATTATCTCGCCGCACAGGACTTCTTGAACTGAGACGGCTA
>JBJYWZ010000160.1:16555-29770 GCA_046259725.1 Promineifilaceae bacterium (SeqCode)
CGCAGACCGTGCTCGATTATCTCGCCGCACAGGACTTCTTGAACTGAGACGGCTAGAGCCATTACTACGGACCTTCTGCCGGCTCCGAACTTGGTTAATCATCTTCGGCTGAGGACTGCTTTCAGGGTAAGATCAGGTTCATGGCCGGCGCCTTGAACAAACTCCGTCATTCTTCCTGGCTCAATATCGTCGCCTTCTTCACTTTCCTGGGTCTGACGCTGCTGATGACCTGGCCCCTGATCACGCATCTGCGCAGCGAGATAGCCGGAGCCGGGACCGATGTATGGATCCACCAGTGGACCTTCTGGTGGGTCAAACAGGCGCTGCTCAACGGACAGAGCCCCTTCTACACCACGCTGCTCTACTACCCGTACGGCGTGTCACTCACGTCGCACAACATCGCCTGGTTCAATATAGCGCTCTGGCTGCCCCTGCAGGCCGTTCTTGGCTCAGTAACCGCCTACAATATCGTTTTTCTTCTCGTCATCACGCTGAACGGCTTTGCCGCCTATCTCTTCGCCAAAGCCGAGATCGGCGCGGTTTTGCCCGCCTTTGTCGCCGGGGTGATGGTTGGCTTCTGGCCCTATACCTTTTCCCATTTCGACCACCCCAATATGATGGTCACCTTCTGGGTCCCGCTGACCATGTATTTCACGCTGCGTATCTTTCGCAGCGGCCGTCCCCGCGACGCCCTCTTTTTCGCCATTTCGCTGGCCATGGTCGGCATCACGCGCTGGCAGCTCCTGGTCCTGAGTGCGCCGCTTATGCTGGCCTACGGCATCTACCTGGTTTACCGTGAACGCGAAGCCCGCAGCCGGAAGACGGCCGTTCTCTTGCTCAGCTCGATGGCGCTCAGCGTGCTGCTCATGGCCCCGCTGGCCGCGCCGCTGGTGCTGGATCAACTCGGCCGCAGCGGGCCGGAAGCTGTGGCTTACGAAGAGCCTGACGACGGCGTGACCGATCTCTTCGCCTATATCGCCCCACCCGATCTCTATCGCGCCATCTGGAACGAGATTCCCGAGCAGCTGCCTTATCCCGAGTGGGAGCCATACCACCGCATTTCGGCCAGCGCTCATTACGTCCCCTTCATTGGGTTAGCGACGCTTGCCCTGGCCCTCTACGGCCTGCTGCGCCGCTGGTCGCAGACCTGGTTCTGGCTGCTCGTCGCCCTGGGCACCATCCTCCTGGCGCTCGGACCGGAGCTGGCCATTAACGGCCGTCGCTTCGCCTCCGTGCCCATGCCCTACCGCCTGGTCAGCGATACCCTGCTGGATGCCCTGATCCGGCGGCCGCACCGCTTTAACAACTTTCTTGGCCTGCCGGTTGCTATGATGGCCTCCTGGGGAACGGCCGATCTGCTGTCGCGCATTCGCCGGCGCTGGTCAAACGGCCGGGGAGACTCTTATGCCTTCCTGGCCACACTGCTGCTGTGCGGCATCATCTTGCTCGAAAATCCCATCCCGCCTCTACCGACTACGGACCCGGGCGTGCCGCAATGGTACCAGGACCTGGCCACTAATGAAGAAGGGTTCGCCATCCTGGAACTACCCTTTCACAGCCGTGGTTTTGATAAGCTCTACATGTACTACCAGACGGTGCATGGGAAACCGATCCTGGTCGGTCACGTATCGCGCCTGCCGCAGGAAGCGTTCACATTCCTGGACACGATTCCCTTTCTGGAGCCGCTGAAATCCATCTATACCTGGAACGTGGTCGAGGAGAGCTGGGTCGATTTCGCCGACAAAGATGTGACGCGCGAGTTCGCCCTGCTCGCCGCGCAAAATGTGCGCTATATCGTGATCAACAAGCCCCTTATCGCCGAGGGCTTTGTCGAGCGCTGGCGCGATTGGGTCTCATTTGAGCCGGATTACGAGGATGACCAGGTACTGGTTTACACCACTGCGCCCCGCGCCGGCGAGCAGTTTGAAATCAACTTCCCGCTGGCCGACGGTATCGGTCTGATCGAGGCCACCGTGGCCCCGAGAGAAGGGATTCAGGGCGGGGTCATCAAGGTGAACCTTCGTTGGGGAAGTGATGCGCCGCCTGCCTCAGATTACCTGGTCTGTTTCACCGTCGTAAACGAGGGCGGTTCGCTCGCTGCTGAGCTGTGCGAAGAGCCGGTGACCGGTTGGCCGACATCTGAGTGGGGGGCCAACGCCGTCGCCCGTGGATCGTACCTGATTCCGCTTGACAGCGATCTGGCGCCCGGAACATACAGCATGGAGATCGCACTTGTGGATGCGGGCAGCCTCGAGCCGCTGGGGAGCCCGTTTCATGCCGGCAACATCACCGTCGCGGCTTATGATCCACAGGAAAGTGTATATTTGTGCTGGGAAGGCGATCTCTGCCTGCGGGGTTACGACGCCTCGACGGATACGCAGACGCTGAACCTGTCGCTTTACTGGCAGGCCGGCGCGCCCGTGGCTGAATCCTACAAACGGTATGTGCATCTGGTTGACTCGCAGGACGGCCGTGTTGTAGCTCAAGACGACGCCATTCCGCGCGGCTGGACCTATCCCACCGACATATGGGAGCCGGCTGAAATTGTCGCCGATCGGGTCTCGCTCCCGCTTGATGGCCTTGCTCCCGGCAGCTACGAACTGCGCGTGGGCTGGTATGCCGTCGACGGTGGGCAGGCGCTGCCCGCCTGCCAGGACGATTCCTGCACCGGCGACTATCATGTCCTGTCCAGCGTTGCCGTGCCCTGACTGATTCCTCCATCGTCCTGTTTGCGCGGCAGGCGTGATGCATTGCCAATCCACCTGATGCGCCGCTATAATGGCGCGCGTGCCGGGTTGATGAGAATAGAAATTTGTTAAAGAACAAACTACTGGGACAAAGAGAACGATGAAGATTACATTCTTAGGAGCGGCCGGCGTAGTCACCGGCTCCTGCTATCTTGTTGAGAGCGACCGGGCGGCCATCCTGGTGGACTGTGGCATGTTCCAGGGTCCGCCGGAACTGGAAGCGCGTAATAGTGAAACGCCGGATGTGGATGTAGAGCGCCTGGATGCCGTGCTGTTGACGCACGCCCATCTGGATCACAGCGGCCGCCTGCCGCTGCTGGTCCGCCGGCGCGATTACAGGGGGCCGGTCTATGGCACGGAGGCGACAATTGATATGGCGAAGGTCATTCTGGAAGATTCGGCGCGCATCACCGCTTCCGATGTCGAACGAGAGAACATCAAGCGGCAGCGCGCCGGCCTGGAGCCTCTGGATCCGCTGTACGAACCGCAGGATAGCGCCAGAATCCTTTCGCAAATGGAGGCCGTACCCTATGAAAAGGCTTTTGAAATTGCCCCGGGCATGAAGGCGCGGCTGTTGGAAGCAGGGCACATGCTGGGCTCGACCAGCATCGAATTGACAGTCGAGGATCAGGGCAGAACAAAGGTGATTCTTTTCTCCGGTGACCTGGGTCCGCACAACCTGCCTATCTTGCGTACAGCCGATCCGCTACAAGCCGTTGATGTGGTCATTATGGAATCGACCTACGGCGACCGCGACCACGCCCCGCTGGACGAGACGCTGGCCGAGGGTGAGGAGATCGTGCTCAGTGCGGCGGAGCGCGAGGGCAAGATATTGGTTCCATCCTTCGCGATCGGCCGTACGCAGCAGTTGATGTACCACATGGCCGGCCTATTCACCAGTGGGAAAATCGACCCGTTTCCGGTCTACGTCGACAGTCCGATGGCTATCAGGGCGACCGAGATTTATCGCCAGCATATCTACCTTTTTGACAAAGAAGCGACGCGCAGAATTGACAGCGGACGCCTCGCGCGCGGTCTTGAGACGATCACGCCAACGCCAACCGTTGCCGATTCCAGGGCCATCAATGTTGCGCCCAATCCGTCGATGGTGATCGCCTCATCGGGCATGTGCACCGGCGGGCGAATTCTTCACCACCTGCGCAACAATCTCTGGCGACCAGAAACAACCGTGTTATTAGTTGGCTACCAGGCTGTAGGCACGCTCGGCCGTCAGCTTGTCGACGGCGCCGAAACAGTGCGTATTTTTGGCGACACCATTCGCGTCAAAGCCGACGTGCGCCAGATGAACGGCTTGAGCGCCCACGCCGGCCAGAGCGATCTCCTGCGCTGGTTTGATGTCATGGCCGGATCCAGGCCCCGGGTCATCCTCACGCATGGTGAGGAGCGACAGCGCGAGACGTTAGCCGGCCTGATCGAAGACCGGTATGGCCTCACCCCGGCGCTGCCCATGCACGGCGATCAGATAGAGTTCTAGGCACGGGCGACATGTGAGAAAACGCTGTTTGGAACATCCTTTTCAGCACCCGGCTGCTTGCGAAAAAGGGTATTTTTTAAGATAATTACTAGAACAAATTTTTCATTTGAACTGCGGACTTCAAGACTATGGAAGTTGGATTAGTTAAACAAGTTAATATCGATGAAGAAATGCGCGAGTCGTATCTCAGCTATGCGATGAGCGTGATCGTCTCCCGCGCCCTGCCGGACGTACGCGACGGTCTCAAGCCCGTACAGCGCCGCATTTTATATGCCATGTATGACATGGGACTGCGGCCCAACGGACCGTATCGCAAATCAGCACGTGTCGTTGGCGAGGTGCTCGGCAAATACCACCCGCATGGTGACCAATCTGTTTATGATGCCATGGTGCGCATGGCGCAGGATTTTTCGATGCGCTACACGCTGGTGGACGGCCAGGGCAACTTCGGTTCTATCGATGGTGACGCCGCCGCGGCGATGCGCTATACCGAGGCGCGCATGGATCAAATGGGCCGCGATTTGCTGGCCGACATCGAGCGCTCCACGGTTAACTTCAGCACCAATTTTGACGATTCGCTGAAAGAGCCTGATGTCCTGCCCTCGATCATCCCCAATTTACTGGTCAACGGCTCTTCCGGCATTGCCGTGGGGATGGCTACCAGCATCCCGCCGCACAACCTGGGCGAAGTTATCGATGCCCTCGTCTATCTGCTGGATAAGTGGCGTTGGATCGACAACGTCAATGTATCTGACCTGATGCAGTTTATCAAGGGTCCCGATTTTCCGACCGGCGGCCTGGTATTCCGCTACAGGGAGTTGAAAGACAAAGAGGTGGATGCGCTGGCCAACGCCTATGCCACCGGCCGCGGTCGTGTGACGGTGCGCGCCAAGGCGCATGTAGAGCAGATGGAGCGCAACAAGTCGCGCATCGTGATCACCGAGCTGCCCTACCAGATCAACAAGACCAACTTACTGGGCCGGATCGCCGATCTGCACCGCGACGGCCGAATTGAAGGCCTGACCGATCTGCGAGATGAGTCGGATCGCAACGGCATGCGCATTATTCTGGAGACCACGCGCACAGTTAAACCGGAGGAGGTGCTTGCCGATCTCTTTCGCCTGACGCCGATGCAGACGACCTTCAGCATTTCTCTCCTGGCCCTGGTCAATGGCGAACCGCGCGTGCTCACCTTGAAGCAGTCGCTGCGTCTATATATTGAACACCGTCTGGAAGTCGTGCGCCGCAGGAGCGAGCATGACCTGGAACAGGCCCGCAGCCGCGCCCATATCCTCGAAGGGCTGCTGGTTGCCATTGATAACCTGGATGAGGTCATCGATACGATTCGCCGCTCGCGCACCGTTGAAACGGCGCGCAACAACCTGATGTCGAAGTTCAAACTGTCCGAGATCCAGGCGCAGGCGATACTGGACATGCAGCTGCGGCGATTGGCGGGGCTGGAACGGAAAAAGCTGCAGGATGAATACAAAGAAAAGCAGCGCGAGATCAAATATCTCGAGCGCCTGCTCTCCGATGAGAAACAGATGCGCGATGTTGTTAAAGAGGAACTGCTGGAGGTGCGCAAAAACTATGCCGATGTGCGCCGCACGCAGATCGTCGAGCATGAAGATACCCAGGTGCTGAAGGCGCGTGATTTGCTGCCCGATGAACAGGTCTGGGTAATGGTTGGCGAAAAAGGCACGATTGCTCGCAGCACGACGCCGGAGATGGTGCAGGTGCCGCGAAAACCAGCGGAGCAGCCCGTCGCTCTGCTCATGGCCAACACGCAGGACATTGTCTACTTCATTGCCGCTAACGGCCAGGCAGTGAGCATGCCTGTTTACCAGCTGCCACAGGCGAGAGAGATCGGCGAAGGAAAACATTGGGCCGACCTGACGCCGTTTTCGCGCCGCAATCATCTGGCAGCGGCCCTCGTACGGCCGAAAGGGGCGCAGGATGGATATCTGTTCTTGACCACTGTCGGCGGCACCGTTAAGCGTGTGCGTCTGGAAGACTTACCACAGATCAGCAGCGAAGTTTTCACGGTCATTAATGTGCCCGAGGATGATGCGCTGGGGTGGGCGAAATTCACCCTTGGAGAAGATGAAATCCTGCTGGCTACGGCCACCGGCCAGATGATTCGCTTTAAGGAGAGTGAAGTGCGGCCGATGGGCCTGCCCGCCGGCGGCGTGTCCGGTATCAAGCTGGCCGACGAGGCGGACGGCCTTGTGGGCATGGACGTCGTCGGATCAAGCACCTGGATCTGGTCCATTACCGATAATGGTCTGGCCAAGGCGACGCCGATTGACCAGTATCCGGTGCAGGGCCGGTACGGGCAGGGCGTGATTAATGTTCGTCTGCCCGAAGAATCTTCGGAAGTGGTGAGTTTTATTGCCGGTGATGAAGAGACGCATATTATCGTAACCACGGCAATTGGCGTGACGAAGAAGCTGCGCCTGAAAGAGTCGTATCAGGGCAGCAGATCGATTAAGCCGCGCAGTGTGATCAGCGTTGGTGCGCGGAATCGCGTGATCGGGGCCGTGCGTTTTATCGAACGCCCTGATATGATTGTTGAAGAGGATCAGAATGCCGCTGCCGCGGAACAGCTCCCCCTGATCGACGATGCACCGCCCGGGAAGAGGAATGGTGGGAAGTCGACGGCGGCTAAAAAGAGGGCCTCAGGCCGCAGTAGAAGCGCTGCGGCGGGAAAGCAAAGTACGAAGAAAAAAAGCGCGCCTGCAAAGAGTTCGCCGAAGAGAAACACAAGAAATAAGAAAGGGTAACGGAAGGAAATATGCTCACGTTTAGAGATCGTTGGGAAACGGATGAAGATGGTAACAAGTTCGTCTTCACGGTAGAAGTGCAGCGTAGATTAAGCCAGGCCGGCCTGCCGGTTGAGGTGGCCTATATCGATCAACTGCCACCAGTGCAAAGCCAGGAAAGTAGACCGCAGCCGGCCAGACAGGATGCGCCAAGAGAGTCCAGGCCATCTACGCCCAAGAAGGATGAAATCGCCGAGCCGGAATCGATTCAGATCGATCCCATGTCCGGCAAATATGTCGGCCGTGTCAAATGGTACAACGCGCGCAAAGGCTACGGCTTTCTGCTGCGCGGCGCAGGGGAAGAAATATTCTTCCACCGCTCCAACGCCGTTGGCGATGCGGAGGATCTTGCGGAAGGGCAGTGGATTCTCTATGACGTCGAAGAAACCGAGAAAGGTCCTGAGGCGACTGATATCGAGCCTTATGACGGACCAGAGAATCAATAGACACTTACCGGTGAACAGAGGACAGCAAGCAGTATTCAGTCAGCAATTTGTTCCAGATTGTTCACTGAATACTGAAAACTGAATACTGCTAGAAGAGCCGCACTTCAACCAGCTCTCCGGCCAGAAGGCCCCCTTTGTTGAGCGGGATTTTCATCAATCCGTCGGCGTTGACGAGGGTGTAGATCAGGTTGCTTTTGCCGAATACTGGCGTCGCCTGGTAGCCTTCGGCCGTTTTTTCCAGACGCGCGGGCACGTAATCCTCACGGCCGCTCGCGCTGGCCACATTGCTCGTCAACGTCGCCCACACAAGCCCGCGCATGGCAGGCTGTGCCAGTCCCAACAGGCGGTGAACTGCTGGGCGACCCAGCATATCAAACTGCACCATCGCTGAAACTGGATTGCCGGGCAGTCCGATAACCGGTTTGCCGTTGGCCACGCCGCCGATAGTCGGCTTGCCGGGCCGCGTGGCCACCCCATGAAAGAGCACGCCGGGCTCGCCCAACTCAGCGATAACCTGCGCCGTCATATCGCGAAAACTTACCGAGGAACCGGCGGACATAACCAGCATGTCCGCCTCGGCCATCGCCTTGTGCGCGGCGTCGCGCAATGCCTGCAGATCGTCGGGCACAATGCCCAGAGTCAGGGGCCGGCCGCCGGCGGCGGTGACCTGTCCCGCAGTCGTGTAACTGTTAATATCGCGAATCTGCCCAGGGCCGGTATCGCGATCCGGCGAAATCACCTCGTCGCCGGTCGCCAGGATGGCCACGCGCGGCGGCCGCATCACGGCGATCTCGGTGATGCCCAGAGCCAGCAGTCCGCCAAGATCCTGCGGCCGCAGGATGTGCCCTGCCGGAAGCATCTCCTCTTCCAGAGCGACATCTTCACCTATCTGCAAGACATTCTCGCCTGGCGCAACAGCCTTGAATACCTCGATCTCGTAAGGTGGATTGACGATGCCGGCCCCGATGATTTGTGTCAATTCCACCTGGACGACAGCATCGGCCGTCTCCGGAATCATCCCCCCGGTATGCACCAGCGCTGCCTGGCCTTTGTCCAATATTATGTCCGCTGCCCGGCCCATGGGCACTTCCCCGGTGACATCAAGAAACGCTGGCAGGCTTGTGCTCGCGCCAAAGGTGTCCCCGGCGCGTACGGCATAGCCATCCATCGTGCTGCGGCGGAATGTGGGCAGCGGCTGCGGCGCGTAGGTGACGACGGCCGTCACGCGGCCCAGGGCGTCCGCCGTGGCTACGGTTTCACTATCGGTCAGGGGGGTAATATGTCTCAGCAAAAGCTCGCGCGCATCATCCGGCGCCAGCACGTTGAAGAATTCAGTCATGGTCAGCTTTTAGTGTTCACTGTTCACCCTATCAGTTCCAGCAGCGCGGCTTCGTCCAATATAGGTACCTCGAGCGCCTCTGCTTTGGCCAGTTTGCTGCCGGCTTTTTCGCCTGCCAGCAGGTAATCCGTGTTCTTGCTCACGGAGCCCGTGACCTTTCCGCCGTTTTGTTCGATCAGGGCTTTCGCTTCGTCGCGGCTCATCGAGGGCAGTGTTCCGGTGATGACGAAGGTCAGACCGTCAAGATTGGCGGGTCCTTCAATGGCTGCCCGCTGCGCTTCGAAGTTGAGTCCGGCCACACGCAGCTTTTCCAGGATGCGCTGGTTCTTATCACGAGAGAACCAATCGACCACGGCAACGGCCGTCTGCGGGCCGATGCCTTCGATCTCTTGCAGCCGCTCAACCGTGGCCGTGCTCAGTTCGTCGATGCCGCTCAATTCATCCATCAGCAGACCGGCGACCACGCTGCCCACAAAGCGGATGCCCAGGGCTGTCAGGACGCGTTCGACCGGCTGCCCTTTGCTCGCTTCGACGCCCGCCAGCAGATTGTCAACTTTCTTCTCCTTAAACCCTTCCAGGGCCAGCAGGTCGTCGCGCTTGAGGCTGTAAATGTCGCCGATATCGTGCAGCATCCCTTCGGCCACCAGCAGGGCGGCTGTTTGCGATCCAAACCCGTCCACATCCATGGCCCCCCGGCTGACGAAATATTCTACGCGCCGCACGAGCTGTTCCGGGCAGGCGGCATTATCACAGTAAATGGCCACCTCGCCCGGCACATCGACGACCGGTTCGCCGCATACGGGACAGACGGTCGGCCGCTCAATAACCTTTTCGCTGCCGTCGCGTAGATCGACGATCGGTCCCACGATGTAGGGAATCACGTCCCCGGCGCGCTTGACAATCACCATGTCGCCGATGCGAATATCTTTGCGTGCGATCTCATCATAATTGTGCAGCGTGGCGCTGCGCACCGTTACGCCGCCGATCTCCACCGCATCCAGCACCGCGTTCGGCGCCAGGATACCCGTACGGCCGACATTGACCTGAACGTCGAGCAGCCGCGTCGTTTTCTCCTGCGCCGGGAACTTAATGGCAATCGCCCCGCGCGGGTCCTTGCCCACGAACCCCAGGCTGTCGGCCAGCGGTCTATCGTTGATCTTGACCACGACGCCGTCCACTTCGTAGTTGATCTCGTTGCGTTTGTCCTGCCATACTTCATAACGTGCCATGACACAGTCCAGGTCCGGGCAGTAGACATTATCGGGGGAAACAGGAAAGCCAAAATCGCGCAGCAGCGCCAGGCGTTCCCACTGCATGTCCGGCAGATCGATGCCTTCCCAGGCGATGAAATCGTAGACGTAAAGGCGCAGCGGCCGGCCGGCCGTTTTGGCCGGATCAAGCTGGCGCAGCGAGCCGGCGGCCGTGTTGCGCGGGTTCATGTACAGTGCCTCGCCTGCTTCCGCCCTGGCCTCATTCAGTTGCGCAAATTTGTCCAGCGGAAAGAACACCTCGCCGCGCACGACCATGTAGGGCGGAGCCGTCAAGGAACTGGCGGGATCGACCGGGATGCGCTTGGGAAGCGTGGCCAGCGTGCGCAGGTTCTGCGTGATATCTTCGCCGATTTCGCCGTTACCGCGTGTCGCGCCCAGCACGAAAAGACCGTCGCGGTAAGTTAATACAACCGAGAGCCCATCCAGTTTTGGCTCCACGACGTAATCGAGCTCCTGGTGATCATCGGGCAGCAAACGGCCGATTCGCGTGCGCCAGGCGCGCATATCTTCGGCGTTAAAGGCATTGGCCAGGCTCAGGATAGGCGCCGGATGGGCGACCTTTGTGAAACTATCAAGCGGTTCGGCTCCGGCGCGCTGCGTCGGCGAGTCCGGCGTAATCAGTTGCGGATGTTTCTCTTCCAGGGAGACCAACTCCCGGTACAAGGCGTCATATTCGGCGTCGCTGATCACGGGCGCGTCGAGCACATGATAGCGGTAAAGATGGTAATTGATCTCGTCGCGAAGCTGTTTAATACGCTCTACATCATCCATACCTATCGTCTTTCATCCTTTGACTCCAGCCCGCGATTAAATGGCCCAAAGCACAACAATTGTACCCGACAAGCGCAAAATCCGACGACGCGATCACAAGTCATTGGCAATTGACTCTAGGCTGCTGGCATCTGGCTATTTATCATTGCGGTTCCGCCGCCGGTTCCAAATAATTCCCCACGGCCCAACCTTCCAGGCCGTTGTCCAGGCGAAGCTGCCACCATTCGAAGTTTTCCGCTTCTTGCGGCCCGTCGAGAATATAGACAATAGTCCCTTCATCGACGACCGTGACCACGATGTTGCGCGTGCTTGGGCCGCCGCGCAGCGTCAGCCCCAGATTGTCGGTGTTGGCCACAACGGCATAATAGCCGCTGCGTAGTTCACCTGGTACGACGGCCGTATCCGGCGTGGGGATGGGCGTAAAGGTAGGTATCGGCGTCGGCGGAGCGGCCGAACTCGTCGGCGCCGGCGTCGGGCTGGGCGGCGCGGTCAGGACAATGACCGATGGCTCGCCTGAGCCGGCCGGCTCAGGCGGAGGCTGCAGCAGCCAGCTGCCAACGATGTACCAGGCCAGGAAGCAGCCGGCGACCGTCACAATCAGGCCAAGTATCAGCCACAGCCAGGGAACCGGCTGTTTGCTGCCCGACTCATTCTGTTTGGATGGAATGTTGCTGCCTGTCATATTATCCTTTTTCTTCAAAGCCTCGCTCGCCGCTGACCGCCACGGCAAGCAGCGTCAGATCGTCAAATGGTTCGGCGCTGCCGCTCCATAGATCGACTTTTTCCACGATATCGCGGACCAGGGCTTCTGCCGTAGAGGCTGAACAGGATGCGGCGCTCCGCATGAGACGTTTGTGGCCGAACGCTTCCAGCCCTTCGTTCGTGGCATCCGGCACGCCGTCGCTGAATATCAGCAGCCTGTCCCCTTCTTCGAGAACGACCTCATATTCATTCAACTGCAGGCCCGGCAGCATGCCCAGAAAGCGGTTGCCGCCTTCGAGTATAGTGGTCGGCCGTTCCCGGTGCAGCAGGAGCGGTTTCTCGTGCGCGGCGCGCACATAGGTAAGTTTGCGGCTGGGACGGTGTAAGACACCGTAAAATGCGGTTAAGAAAGTTTCCTGTGTACGTTCGAGCTCGAGCAAACCCTCGTGCACGGACAGGGCCACGCGCGACGGTGACAGCGAGCGGCGAGCCTCGGTGCGAAACAGCGTTCGGGCGACGGCCATGATCAATGCCGCGTGCATGCCCTTATCGGCGACATCGGCCAGCAGCAGGCCCACATGTTCATCGTCCAGAACAATCACGTCGTAAAAGTCGCCGCCTACCTGCCGCGCCGGGCGTAAGTAAGCCGAAAAGTGCAGCGGAGGTAAGTCGGGCAGTGTACCCGGAAGCAGGCTGCGCTGCGCCTCCGCGGCCAGCGCCAGTTCGTGCTCCAGGCGTTCTTTTTCAACCAGTTCCGCCTGTGCCCGCTGCAAATCGGTGTAGGCGCGCCGCAGCGCCTCATTGGTGCTGCGTAGTTCTCTGATGACCAGCTGGTCCTGGCCGCGCATATTTTTAATCACGTGGCCCAGCAGCAGGCGAGCGACCGACGGATTGTCGTGCGTCAGGCTCGTAAATATCTGTTGACTAAAGCTGAGCAATGTCAGGGGCGTCACGGCGCGGCAAGTGGCCATGCGCGGCTCCTGGTCGAGCAGCGCCAGTTCACCGACATATTGGCCCGGCTCCAGGATGGCCAGGATGATTTCCTGCCCATCATCCAGCTTCTGGGACACTTCGACGAGACCTTCCACGATAACGTAGAGCGCATCGCCAATCTCTCCCTGGCGAACAAACACGTCGCCGGCGGCATAGACCTCCTGCACCGCCGCCTCACTCAATGCTTCCAGTGATGCGTCATCGAGCGCGTCGCCGAATGCATGTCTTAAAATGCTCGCTGCCATTTCTGCCATTTCTGCCAATCTGAAAACCGGGGCACCTTCCGGAAACGCGCTAACCCTCGGCCGTTTTTGACTGCTTGATGAAGGCCAGCAGGTCCTCCAGTGGCCAGGTGTTGACGATGTCCGCCTTTTCCGCCCAGCCACGCTGCGCCGTAGCCACGCCATAATGCATCAGGTCGAGCTGATCAGCGCTGTGGGCGTCGCTGTTGATGGCGATCTTGATGCCCAACTGCAGGGCGCGCCGCACATGAATATCGCGCAGGTCGAGCCGGTGCGGATTGGCGTTCACTTCCAGGATCGTATTGGTTTCCGCAGCCGATTCCAGCACCATGTCCATATCCAGGTCCGCTCCCGCCCGGTCCGGCAGCAGGCGCCCCGTGGGATGGG